>JBARUR010000071.1:0-13443 GCA_049645845.1 Desulforhopalus sp.
CACATTGGCGGCGTTCATTTCGGTCTCGACCTTATATCCCTTCACCTGCAGAATATCTTTAATTGTCCTGCAGAAACCGGGATCGTCGTCAACCACGAGGATGCTTTCCTCTTTTTTCAGCAATGAGAGAAATGTGAGCAGGATCTGTATGTTGATTGGTTTGGTGAGAACAGTATATGCTCCCCGTTCTGTCGCAATTTTTACCTGTTCCTGACTGGCGAAGCCGCTCATCAACACTACAGGAAGGTTAGGCGATATAGTCTTGATTAATTGAAGGGCCTCGACACCATCTATGCCCGACATCTTGATGTCCATGAGGACGCAGTCCGGTTCCTGCTCTTTCACTTTTGCTACAGCTTCCTCGCCGCTGTAGGCGCCGCTCGGCTCGTATCCTCTGACTTTCAGGATGTCGGAAATAGTCTTAACCATTCGGTGATCGTCGTCGACCACCAGGATTCTTAATTTCTCCATCGTCATCCCCTGATCTTATCTTTTGTTTTTCACCTCCACTTTTCGCACCGATAATGAGAAATAATCTTAGCCCCCATTTCTCATCAGTTCAGGCGGGTTAGATCATTTTATATGTTAGCCATCTTTAGTGCCTTACTCCAGAAGATTTGTCAAAAAAACAAGAAATCTGGAGGTTACTATAAAATTAGAATGTTAAAGTAACTTCCAAGGCACTTATCCCCCTCAAGGGGGGACTGAACTGAGTACCCCCTTGTGGGGTGTCAGTCGAATAGTGAAGGTCGTTCCCAGGCCGGGTTCAGATTCGAAGGTGAGAGTTCCATCATGTTTGCCGGTAATGACATCATGAGCTATGGCCAGCCCCTGGCCGGTTCCCTTGCCGACCTCTTTAGTGGTGAAAAAAAGATCAAAAACCTTGCTTTGGATGTGTTTGGGAATGCCGGCACCGGTATCGGCGATCTGGATTTCAACATACTGTTCATGTTGTCTTGTGCTTACTGTGATTCTGCCTTTTTCTCCCCCTGGGTTGTGACCAAGTTTTTTTTCGATGGCATGGGCGGCATTAATGATCAGGTTCAGAATAACTTGACCGATCTCATCGGCTAGACAAGGAATTAAGGGGAGATCGAGGTCAAGCTTGGTATCGACCGTTGCCACATATTTCCATTCATTACGAGATACGGTGACAATTGTACTTATTATTTGATTGAGATCTGTCTCGAGTTTCTCCTTTTTCCCCGGATGCGAAAATTCTTTCATAGCCTGAACAATCGAAGTTACACGCTGGATTCCTTCCTGCGATTGACTGATTGCCCGTGGGATCTCTTCCTGGAAGTATTCCCAGTCCAAAAGCGAGATGAGCTCTTCGTTGGTTTTGATCTGTGTTTCGGTTACACCGTTGTTTTTAACTGATTCATGAAGTTTAAGTAAATTGGTTAATACCTGAGATACTTCTTTGAAAGCTTCATCTATGAAGTTGATATTGGTGCTGATGAATTGGGCTGGTGAATTGATTTCATGGGCAATACCGGCTGCTAACTGACCAACGGATTCCAGCTTTTGTGCCTGCAGGAGCCTGATCTGGAGTTTTTCCTGTTCCCTGTTCATCTGTTGTTTTTCTATTGCCAACCTGATCTGCAGCATCAGCTGTTCGATTTCGTACGGTTTTTCGATATAGGAGAATGCTCCACGGTTAGTGGCTTCTATTGCCGATTCGAGGGTGGCATTGCCGGTGAGAATGATAACCGCAATATCAGGATGGTCCGACTTGATAAGGGAGAGCACATCAAGCCCCGGAATGTCAGGAAGACCGAGATCAATGAGCGCAAGATCGACCGTGCTTGTCTGCATAAAGGTGAGCCCTTCCGCTCCGTTCCTTGCAGCAAGGATTTCATACCCCTTGAATTTGAGGATGTCGGCAAGGGTCTTCCTTAACCCCGGATCGTCCTCAATGATGAGAATGACCCCGTTCATCTCGATTTCTCCAAATTATCTATAAGTTCGATCGATTCTATTTCGGTGTTTTTCATAATTTACTGTTGTCCCAGGGCGGGGGGATGACCGGAAGTATCAATGTAAAGGTAGATCCTCGTCCCGGTTGGCTCGATACCTCGATTCGTCCACCGTTCGCCTCAGTCAGGTTGCGACAGACAACCAGACCTAACCCGATTCCTTTGGCCTTGGTAGTGAAGAGCGGCTGAAAAATTTTTTCCATGTTCTCGGGAGAAATTCCTTCGCCGGTGTCCCCAATTTGCAATTGAACCATTCCGTCATTGTCCTGCCTGCCGTGTAAGGTAAGAATACCACCTGCCGGCATGGCCTGGATGGCATTCGTGATAAGATTATGCAGTACCTGACCGATCTGCTGAGGGTCGACATTAAGAGAGGGGAGTCGTTCCGATAGCTTGTTTGATAACTTTATGTTTTGAGGAATGGTACATTTCCCAAGACTTTCATCTATCAAAGCTTTCAGTGCAACAGTCTGTAAATGCGCTGTCTTAGTTCGGGCAAAATCGAGCAGATCGGTAATGATCCGAAGGGAGTTATCGATCTCATGATTGATTATATCCAAATATTCCCTGGTGGTTTCATCGGCCTTTGCGTGTACCATTTTCAGGAAATAAACAGCATTGCTCATTACTCCAAGTGGGTTGCGCAACTCATGGCCGACGCTTCCGGAGAGCTGGCCGAGGATGGCGAGTTTTTCTTTGCGCAGCAGTTCTTCCTGGGCTTCGATAAGCTGGCTTGTCCTTTCTTCGACTTTATGCTCCAATTGTGTGTTCAGCCGGCGAACTTCCTTTTCCGCTTCCTCTCGTCTGGCAATATCTGCCAGTAAAGCTTCAGCTAAGCGTTTCTGCGCCGTAACCATTGAATCGAGTAAAAAGCCGAGCACTGCCAACCCACCCAACATCATCTGAAGCGAGAAAATAGAGCCGAAGGTGTCTCCAGGTATTTCGTGCCGGAGCCGCAGCACGGCTCCGAAGACGGCAGCGATGGCGAACAGGAATACTGCAAGCGTCATCGAGGCCGGTGGAAAACGGAAAGCGGTCCATAAGAGCAACATGATGATGATGAGCAGGAATGGGTCTTTGGCCTCGTGTGGTAAATTATGTTCAAACGATGGTCCTTGCCATAAAAATGCTGCTACACCTAAGATGATTATAAGGGCGGTGTATTCAAAATAACGTACGCGATTGCCAAGAGATGGCCACTCGCGTACAGAATAGACAAGGAAGGGCGTGATGAGTATGATTCCGATCACTGCCGAGCCGAACCAGGTCAGCCAGGTTGACAAATAAATGGAATCCGGTACGACGCCGAAGATCACGTAGGCGCTCACTCCAATGATGGCCGAAAGTACTGAAACAAGTACTGCCGCCATTACGAAACGTAAAACATCCCGTACCTCGGCGATAGAAAATTTTTGCTTTCCCCGGTTGACGACCATGTAGTAGCACAACAATTCGCTGCCTGCATTTGCTATCGCAACTATTATACCTGCCGGTATAGGAGTGCCATTTTTCAGTTCGAGAATTACAGATCCGAGAAAAGATCCTATGGCGGCGACAGGGCCGAACAAAATAAGAGCGGCAACACTTATCCCCGAAGGGAACCATACGGTTGTCACCGCACCGTTAGGTGGTGCTCCCAGCACAAGGAGGTAATGTCCGGTCGCGAAGTAGGCAATGGCAACACCAGTGATGACCGCAGCGATGCGATACAGGTACTGCATTGGGAAAGTTATCATCTGTACTTCCCTGTCATTTGTCACCTATTGCAGATTTGTAGCTGATAAAGGCATCTTTTATGGTACAGCGCAGTAATTCATTACTCACGGGCTTGTTGAGAAACTTATAAATGGCACCCTGATTAATGGCATTGGTGACCATGTTCATGTCGGCAGCGCCTGATAATGCGATCCTGATAGTGTGGGGGTGGAGGTCCTTGACCCTGCCGAGAAATTCATTGCCGCTCATTCCGGGCATACGCAGATCACACAGGACAACAGCTATCCGGTTGACTGCAAGCAGCTCGAATCCTTTGTCGGTATCAGAGGTAGAGAGGATCCGGTAGCCTTCTTCGCTGAGCACCCGCTCCAGGGCCTTGAGTACTAGCGGCTCGTCGTCAACCAGTAGAAGCGTCATCTTGGGGCTGGAATCATCGCTTTGTGAAAAATGTAAACTTTTATCTTCCCGCAACAGTTGTTCCACTTCTGGCGCCGGAACCGGCCTGCTGAAATAGAAACCCTGCATTTCATCGCATCCATGGTTTTTGAGGTAGCTGAGCTGCGCTTCAGTTTCTACTCCTTCGGCGATCACTCGGAGATTGAGGTTGTGGGCCATGGCGATGATGGTTTTGGCAATCGCCGCACTACCGGGATCACTGGTAACTTCGCGGACAAAAGAAATGTCCATTTTCAGTTTATCAAAGGGAAAACATTTTAAATGACTCAGGCTGGAGTAACCGGTGCCGAAGTCATCCATAGCGAGTTGTACTCCTAATTCCTTTAATTCATTTAGCATAGCCATTGCGCTTTTCACATCCCGCATAACCAGGCCTTCGGTGATTTCAAGTTCAAGGTAGCGGGCTTCCAGGCCGCTTTCACCTAAGATCCTGGTAACAGTTTCGATGAGGCCGGGACACCAGAACTGACGAGGTGAAAGATTAACAGCCATGGTAAGGAGAGGAAATCCTGCAGCCTGCCACTCCTTGTTTTGTCTGACAGCGGTTTCCAGCACCCACTCGCCGATGGGAATAATGAGTCCGGTCTCTTCTGCTAAAGGGATGAATCTTGCTGGAGATACCATTCCGAGTTCCGGGCTTTGCCAGCGCAGCAGTGCCTCAAACCCAACCATTCTGCCATTGGCCAGGTCGACCTGCGGTTGATAATAGACTGAAAGTTCGTCATTATTTAAAGCCTGGCGTAGAGCATTTTCCATAGTCATCCGCTCGACAATACTGTTGTTTAATTCGGCGGTAAAAAACTGGAAACCACCACGGCCTTGCTCTTTAACCCGGAACATTGCCGCATCGGCATTTTTCATCAATGTCTGTGCGTCTTTCCCGTCTTTAGGATAAATACTGATGCCAATACTGCAGGAGATTCCAAATTTATGTGCATCAATCTGAAGAGGTTGATTAAGAATTATCTGGATATTTTTTGCCATGCTGCCTGCATCCTGGCTTTCGACCAGATCAGTGAGAACGACGACGAATTCATCTCCACCCGGTCGGGCTACAGTATCGTTTGCCCGAACGCAGGTTGTTAGTCTTTCACCGATAATTTTCAATATCCGGTCACCCAAATCATGACCGAGACTGTCATTTATAACCTTGAAATTATCGAGGTCGATAAACAGGACTGCAGCCTGTCTCCGGTTGCGTTTAGCGTAAAGGATAGCCTGGCTGAGACGGTCAACCAGGAGGTTACGGTTGGGCAGGTTGGTTAGCCGGTCGTAGGTTGTCAGATATTCAAGCTGTGCTTCGTAGCATTTACGATCGGTAATATCTCTCACTAAGGCGAAAACGATGAGTCCCTCAGAAGTTTTTAAAAGGCTGAGCTTTATTTCAACCGGAATTTTTCTGCCATTCCGATGGAGTGCGAAGGCTTCTTTGCCTTTTGTCATATGTTTTTCTTGTGGATTTTCCAGATACTCTTTGCTGTAATTCTGATGATGAACAAAACGACGAGGAATAAACATAGCCATATTTTTACCGATAACTTCGGAACGATCATAGCCAAGAATTGCTTCGAACTTTCTGTTGATTAAAATAACATTCTGTTTGTCATTTACGATCATGATGCCATCGGGTGCTGCTTCCAGCAAGTTGCGGAATTTGGCCTCACTTTCCCGCAGGGCAGCATCCGCCTTCTGTTTCTCAATAGCCCGTTTGATCTGGATCATCAGTTGTTCGATCTCATACGGTTTCATCAAGTAGGAGAAAGCTCCCCTGTTGGTGGCCTCTATGGCCGACTCGAGTGTTGCGTTACCGGTGAGGATAATAACTGCAGCAGCGGGGTGATCCGCTTTAATCTTTGAGAGTACGTCAAGTCCGGACATGTCCGGAAGCCCGAGGTCGATAAGCGCCAGGTCGATGGCGCACCTGTTCATAAATGATAAACCTTCGGCTCCATCCTTAGCGATAAGTGTCTTATGTCCCTCGTCATTCAGAATGTCGGCAAGAGTCTTGCTCAGTCCGGGATCATCGTCGATGATAAGTATCACAGCTTTTTCCATAGATTTTTCTTCTAATTCTCTGTTGGCAATTTTATGACGGTGCGAAATTTATGAAACGCAGAAGCATTTTCGGTATTTTTTTTTGGAAGAAATCATGAACTATAAGAGAGACGTCTTGTGACTGAGCAAAACTGTGGAAGCAAGGAAATCGTGAAAGACCAATGCCTTTCATTTGGTATTGCAGCCCGGCTATCCTATTTGTTGTTCGAATTATGAAATCAAAAAGTTAATACCTTATATTTTATCTCACGCCTGTTTGCAAAACACAAGGTCAAGATAAATGATGTTAATGCACTATGTGGTTAGAAAAACGGGGGTTTCTTTAATTCTGCGGGAGTGGGAAAATGAAAGGAGGAAAGGATTCGGTACGTTACCGTATCTGACCCTGGTCTGGGATGTCTCTAACGGATTAACTGAAATCAGGGGATGTTTCCTTTGATTAAAAACCACCGATTGTACGGGGATTCCAATGACTTTTTTAAATATCAGATTGATATGTTCGTTGAAACCTTAACTCTTCGATGGTTAATCGAATAATTCCTAAAAATAAGACCCGATCTCTAAAGGACCGGGTCTTACGAATAATGCTGTGGGTGTGAGCTACTTAAAATTTGTAATGGTTCACCGGTACATATTATTTAATCGAACACCGGGCGAGGCAAAACCTTAGCCTGCTCTGCGATTTGGGGTACCATATGCTCCCATTCGATAGCCATCATATGAACGCCGTGGACGCCCTTCATTTCTTTGAATTCTTCAATCTGCTCGCAGGCGATGTTGATGCCTTCCTGGCTGACCTTATTTTTCTCGACACCTTTCAGGCGATTAATTATTTCATCCGGGACATCCATCCCGGGCACCTTGGTTTTCATATATCTTGCCATACCGACACTCTTCATCGGTGTGACGCCGCCCAGAATATAGACTTTTTCGGTAAGTCCTTCTTCATTGGCGATGCGGATGAATTCACGGAATTTATCCATATTGTAGATGCATTGCGTCTGTATGAAATCTGCGCCTGCTTCGATTTTCTTGGCCAGGCGATGAACGCGCCATTCGAATGGATCTGCAAAAGGATTGGCGGCTGCGCCGATAAACATCTTAGGCGGTTGGTGGATTTCGTTGCCGCTTAAAAATAATCCTTCATCCCGCATTTGTTTGACCATGGCTATCAGTTGAATAGAGTCGATATCAAAGACGCCCATGGCATCGGGATGATCCCCGAATTGCTGGTGATCTCCTGAAAGACAAAGCATATTGCGGATGCCAAGAGCAGACCCACCGAGAATATCGGCCTGCATAGCCAACCGATTTCTATCCCTGCAGACCATCTGGTAATTGGGCTCTAGGCCCTCCTGTATGACAAGGAGGGAAGCGGCCCAACTGGACATTCGCACGACCGCGGTCTGATTGTCTGTAATATTGACGGAATCGACGTTTCCTTTCAGAAATTTTGCCTTTTCCCTGACCTCTTCGGCGTCGGTTCCTCTTGGTGGTCCCAGCTCGCCGGTGAAGGCAAACTGGCCGGATTTAAGGATCTTTTCCAGATTACTTTCGGAGTTGAGATTTGTTTCTGTGCTCATAAGTTATCCTCTGTTTCGCGATTAGGGTAAGAGGAAAAAATGAATAAGTCGTTTTATCCTGTTATTTTGCCATCTTTTCGGGTTTTCGGTAGCCAGGCTGAATGAGATTTCTGGGTGTTTGGTCTTTCCAGCCTCGGGTGATGTTAAGTTTTTTGATATCATCCAGACGGTTCTGACCAGAGAGACGTTCGTAGATTCTATACCAGGCACAGGGCTGTTCGTTGCTGATTTCACAATTTCCTTTATTTGTTCCTCCGCAAGGACCATTCAGAAGGCGTTTCGCACACATGGTGATCGGACAGATTCCACCGGTGAATCCGAGGACGCACTGGCTGCAGGAACGGCATCGTTCTTCATACCAGCCGACAGCCTGATTTACGGCAAGTCCCGTTGTATCAACTGCCGGAAAGGTTGGGATGTGCGGATATCTCTCGGCGAGAAACTGAATACCGACGCCGCAGGCCATTGACATCAGTGCATCAAATTCGCCTTCTTCGATGATGCTGTCAAGTTCGGCCAGGTATTCGCGATCGCATTGCCTTTCGATGGTGTGACCCATAATTTGGATAGGATCGTCACCCAACCGTCTTGCCATCTCGATTTCTATGTTCAATAAGGTGACTTCTTTTTCGCCTCCGGCCAGACAGACGGCAACGCAGGTTCCGCAGCCGACGTTCAAAACCTTGTTGTATCCTTGCAGCATGTCCTTGATCTCTGCAAAGGGTTTCCTTTTGGCAACTATCATAATATCCTCCAAAACGGACCGGGACTGGTCCCGGTCCAGTCAAATACTAGCCCCGCCGATTTGCGGGATAAGTTCCTGCACGAAATAATTTTCTTGTAAAAAGCACAAGAAAATCTATGTCACTAAAGACCGACATTGGCGAGCTCCGGCCCGAGGTATACTCTTTCGTTTTCCCCCAGCATGCCCATGGACAAACAGATGAGTGTCCAGAGATGCAGGGTATGCCAGGTACCCTGGAAATGTTCGGCCAGGTCATGGATCTGGGCATGGCAGTTATGGCATGGGGTGATGGCATATTGTGCGCCTGTGTTCTTGATCTGTTCGACCTTCAGCCGACCATATTCGCGGCGGGCTTCTGGAAATCCCGACTGAAGGAACCCACCCCCGCCGCCGCAGCAGTAGTTGTTGGATTTATTGGGTGTCATGTCGATGAAATTTTCCTCTCCGACAACCTTTTTCACCACGTAGCGCAGGTCATCAGCCACAGGGTCTCCGAAGGATTTTCTCACCAGCTGGCAAGGGTCCTGGACAGTGAAGGTGATTTTCAGGTCCTTGTTCCAGTCTGAACTCACCGGCAGTCTTCCTTCCCTTATCCATCTTGCGTAGTATTGAATGATACTGGCTATCTCAAACTTGTGAGGAATGTTGAATTTTTTCAGTCCGGCCCGGACTGCGAAAAGTTCGTGTCCTCACTCCGTGTTGAGCCACACCTTGCAGCCAAGATCATCGACAGCTTTTGCCTTGACCCGGATAATGTGTTCCCAGTTCTTGTTGTCGGCAAGAAAAAGACAGTAATTTTCCGCCGCCCAGCCTTTGGAACCATAGGTCCAATCGGCTCCCACCGTGTTCAAAATCTTCCAGAGCGGGATCATCTCGTCCGGCTCGGTCACAGGCTCTCTTGAATTCTGATTGAGATAGAAATAGGCTCCTTCCTTGTCCATGGGAGCCTGCAGCTTGTCAAAACCAGGTTGGTCGTTGCGAACCTCCTCGGCAACGTCTTCTACTACGAAACGCCAGTCTTCTTCTGTTGCTCCCATGGCGCTGCAGGTATCATTGCGCAGGGCCATGTCGCAGGAACCGAGGATTCCTTTGGGGCGCTGATCACGAGGTCTGCTGTTCCTCAAGTTAAAAACCAGCTGGGGGATGTCGATTTTCATCGGGCAAACATAGATACAGCGCTGGCACATGGTACACATCCAGGGCCAGTTGGAGGCCAGCAGTTCCTCGTCCATACCCATGGCCGCCATACGCAGCATTTTTCTCGGATCCATGTCTTCAAGCCCTGTGGCAGGGCAACCCGAAGTGCATGCTCCGCAGGTGAGACACAGATCAAGGTTTCCGCCTTCCGGCAGAAGACTTTTGACTGTGTCCATGAACCTGCTTTTCTTTTTTCCGCCTATTTTAATTATTCCAACAGACATAGTTGACTCCTTTAGTACCTTAGAAATTCATTTCTTGTTTTTAAAATGAATTTCGTTAAGGTTCTTATACCCCACAAAGCATGGGCACTAAAATGAGTCCCCGTGCTTTGCGGGGGCTAGTTAAGACTTTTCGGCCTTATTCAACGTATCCTTTAAAGGTTTCGTCCAGGTGAAATAGCCTACAAATAGCCAATAAGCTGCCGACTTATGCAGGAGCAGCTTTCCTGGGTTTCGCCTTCAAAGGATTGGGTCCGAGGGATAAGATATGCTCGGTCATCTCCTGGGCGTATTTTGCAAACGTCGGACCTTCGCCCGAGGACAGGTTATACATCCTGACCCGATCTCCTTCGATGCCGATTTCTTCCAAAAGTTCATGGATGTGATCGACACGTTCCCGGCACCGGAGATTTCCCTGGTTGTAATGACAGTTGCCCTCAAGGCAGCCGACACAAAAAACACCGTCGGCACCTTCCTGAAAACTTTTGAGCAGGTACATAACGTCCACTTTGCCGGTGCAGGGGACGCGGATTATTTTTATGTTCGTGGGGTACGTCAGTCTCATCGAACCTGCCAGGTCCGCAGCGGAGTACCCTCAGTAGTCACAACAAAATGCTATAATAGTCGGTGTGAATTCAGCCATTACATTCCTCCCACCAGAAGAGTTTCGATCTCGCACGTTATCTGGTCGTCTTCGTAGTTGTTGAGTTTGATAGTATGTCTCGGACAGACGCAGGCACATACTCCGCATCCCTGACAAAGTGCAGGGTCGATCTCGATCTCCCCATGCGCTACGTTGAATCTCGGAACCTCAAACGGGCAGGACCGGACACAGGTCAGACATTTGACGCAGTGGTCAGTATCCACCTCAGCCTTGATGGCCGACAATTTGATTTGATCCTTGGAGAGGAAAGTGACTGCGCGCGATGCTGCGGCGTTGGCCTGAACGATGGCCTCGGAAATCAGTTTGGGGCCATGGGCGGTACCGCAAAGGAAAACACCGTCGCTGCCCATATCCACCGGCCGAAGCTTGACATGGGCTTCGAGAAAATATCCTTCGGAGTTGGTATTGAGCTTCATCTTTCTGCTCAATTCTTCCGAACCGCTGGGAAAGACACCTGCGGAAAGAGCCAGGATATCGGCCTGTATCTCGATGTCTTTTTGCAGGATATGATCCTTGACCGTTACCAGTACGCCTTCGTCCGCGGCCTTGACCACCGGTGGATTATCTTTTTGATAACGGACGAAGATGACGCCTTGTTTCCTGGCCTCGGTGTAATAATCCTCCATCAGGCCATACATGCGCATGTCGCGATAGAGGATGAACACCTGGGTGTTCGGGTTGTTTTTCTTGAGAGCCAGGGCGTTCTTTATGGCAGCTTGACAACATATTCTTGAACAGTTGGGCCGCTCTTCATTACGGGAGCCGACGCATTGGATCATAACGACGGAATCCAGATCCGATGAGCCTTTTTCCTCGAGCCTGTCACTCAGTTGCGACTGTGTGAGCACCCGGTCGTCTTCCCCGTAGAGGTATTCCTTCGGAGTATATTCTCCTGCACCGGTGGCAACGATGATGACACCATGCTGGATCTCCTGCGGTTGTTCCTGACCGTTCACACGTACAGCAGTCTTGAAGTTTCCCTGAAATCCATCGAAACCGACGATTTCAGAATCGGCGAGAACGGTGATTTTCTCTTCTGAAGTTACCTGGGCTGCAAGCTGACCGGTATAGGTTCTGATATCGGCACCTTCAAGGGTATGATGCAGCTTTCGTCCCATCCCGCCGAGCTCGGTTTGTTTCTCGATCAGGGTGGATTCAAATCCCTGTCTGGCAAGATCGAGGGCGGCGTTCATGCCGGCGATTCCACCTCCCACGACCAGAGCCCGTTTGTTGACCGGGATAACCTTGCCGTGGAGCGGCTTGAGACGAACGGCACGGGAGACGGCCATGCCGACCAGATCCCTGGCCTTGGCTGTAGCGAGTTCGGGATTGTTGGCATGGACCCAGGAGTCCTGATTACGGATGTTCGCCATTTCAAACAGATATCTGTTCAGGCCGCATGCTTCCAGTGTTTCCATAAACATGGGGGCATGGGTTTTCGGACTGCAGGAAGCGACGACTACCCGGTTCAGTTGGTGCTCGATTATTTTGTCTTTTATCTTGCCCTGAGTATCCTGGCTGCAGGTAAAAAGATTGTTGTCGGTAAAGACCACATTAGGCAACGTTCCCGCATATTCCTGTAAGCCTGGAACATCGACGACACCCGCAATATTGGTGCCGCAGTTGCAGATGAAGACCCCAACACGCGGTTCCTGGCCGGAGATGTCGATCTCTTCCGGAATTTCCAGGACCTTGGTGTCCGTTCCGCGTGCCAGAGCTATCTGACATCCGGCAAGCCCCGCTGCAGCACTGGCTTCGGTCACCGAGGCGGGGATATCCTTTGGACCCTGGAAGGTACCGCAGGTGAAGATGCCAGGCCTTGATGTTGCAAGTGGAGCAAAGGGTTCACTGTCGATAAACTTGTGCTGGTTGACATTTACGCCCAGTCTGCCAGCCAACTCCAGAGTGGCCGCGGGAACTTCAAGCCCAACTGAAAGAACCAGCATATCGAACTCTTCTTCCATGATCAGGCCGGTATCATCGGCGAAGCGCAGAATAAGGTTTCTATTGTCGCGGTTCTCTATCACAGAATGGATTCGGGCCTTGACGAAACGGATTCCATCTTTATCCCTGGCTCGGTCGTAATACATCTCGTAATCCTTGCCGAAGGAACGGATGTCCATGTAGAAAATAGCCGCATCAAGATCGCCGCCGGAGTGTTCCTTGGCTATCATGGCATCCTTAATAGCATACATGCAGCAGACAGAGGAACAATAGGTGTTACCGCATTTATTGTTGTCTCTTGACCCGATACACTGGAGCCAGGCAACTTTTTTCGGTTCCTGATGATCGGATGGACGGACCAGGTGGCCCATGGTTGGGCCGCCTGAACTGAGCATCCGTTCGAATTCGAGGCTGGTTAAGACATTGGGGTTTTTCTTATAAAGATAGAGATCCGAGAGCGGGGTTGGATCGTATGGTTTTGCGCCGGTGGCGAGAATGACGGATCCTACCGTAATATCCTTGTCTTCCGGCAGCTGGCTGTGATCGATGGCCTTGGCAAGACAGGCCTCAACACACTGATAACATTCCGAACAGAGACCGCATGCGAGGCATCGGGCCGCCTCCTGCTTTGCCCTATCTTCGTCGTATCCTTGTAAAACCTCCAGGAAATTGCGCGCGCGGTCCCCGGGCTCAAGGCATTCGACCTTGACCCGATCCTTCTTCTCCTCGTTTTCAATTGCAGGCCGGACAAACTCCCATGTTTTCTCGCGACCTTCCCGCAGATCCATGTTGTTGATGAACCGGTGGATACTTATGGCAGCTTCCTTGCCGCAGGAAACGGCGTCCACGACGGATTTAGGTCCATAAAACGCGTCGCCCCCGG
>JBARUR010000072.1:0-11258 GCA_049645845.1 Desulforhopalus sp.
CATAAAACGAACGTTTTATGGCACAACCACTTTCTCCTCGAAAAGTGTACCAAAAACCCGTCTCAGAAATATAATCCTGGATTTGTCCCAAAAAATACGTTTAGTGAGACGAGGAGGGAATATTTTATGGGAACAGTTTTTGGGTATGCGCGTGTGAGCACAAAAGATCAAAATTCCGACTCACAGGAAGAAGCTCTTAGACGAGCTGGGTGTGCAAGGATATATAGAGACATTGCAAGTGGGGCCTTATCGGAACGATCAGGTCTAGAACAGTGCCTCGAAGATCTTGCGGAAGGTGATACTCTTATCGTGTGGAAGCTGGATCGTTTGGGCCGGTCACTACCGCACCTTGTCCAGACTGTGACATTACTCAAAGAGAAAGGAGTCGGTTTCAGGTCGATGACAGAAGGTGTCGTTGATACAACCAGTCCTGCCGGTGAACTCATATTTTCAGTCTTTGCCGCACTGGCTCAATTTGAACGAGGCTTGATTCGGGAACGGACTCAAGCTGGACTTGATGCAGCAAGGGAAAAAGGAAGAATAGGAGGCCGCCCATCTCTTTATAAAAATAATCGAAAAGTGCAACTCGCTCAGGAAATGACTGAAAAGGGAATGAAGATCAAGGATGTTTGCCTAGCTTTAGGGATCAGCCGATCTACATATTACCGATATTTGAAGCTGAACGAGTCAATTTGAAAAAGTTGGCACTTATCGCAGCTACCCGGTCATTAGGCCTAATCAGAAGGCTTTTAAATCTTTCTGCCTCCAAAGTTTTGAGGCGATCCTTCAGCGAAGCTAAACGACCTTCAAAGTCTGTTTTTTCCTTCTCCTTGCTCAGACACAAATTTTTGTATAATTCAAAAACGTGGTTCACAGTTCCAACGCAAAATAAAACTGATGGAATATTTTGTCTGAGCCACTTGTCGTTTTCCTGAAACCGGGAGCCGATAGGCTCGATTTTTAATGCTGTTTTTTTCACGGAGAAAGCGCAGCTTTCCTGATCTTGTTGTTTGTTAGGTTTTTTCCCGTTTGCTTTCGGGGGTGCAGCCCCTTTAAAGACTAAAAAAGATTAAAAAAAGACTAAAAGAAAGAGGACTGGCGGAAAAAAACGGCTTATGTTGCTGTTTATATTGTGAATAATAGTTTTGATCGAGGCTTAAAAGCTCCATATATCGAGGCTTAAAAACTCCATATTGGAGGGACAAAAACACAATATTAGTAAGAATGATTCTCGCTAATCGCTCAATTTTTGTGTTCTTTGGGCCGTTTTGCGAGAATCATTCCCACAAAAAGCAGATCAAGGCTTAAAAACTCCATATTGAAAATGTCTATTTTTGACCCAAAAAGAGGCTCAAAAAAGGACGCGCTGTTACTTCTTTATTTTGTTATGTTTCCACTCGTTTTGTGTCTTGAGAAGATAAATAACCAATAACAAATAGGATGTTACGGAGTGGTGTTTGGATGCTTTTGTAGAGGCGTTTAGCCGCTTTTGCTGTGCACTTGAGATGGAGACCAAGGCTTAAAAGCTCCATATTGCAAGCGGCCTTGCTTGGCACTTTAAAAGTTTTTGGTATCAAACTTCATCTCCTGGGCGACATCGAGAGGGGAGTTTTGATACCATTTATATTTCTACCCTGGCCGGTGCTGGTCAGATCGGCACCGGACTACCGATTGTTCTGGTATCAAGTCCTTTTTTCTTTCATGCGTAGCATGCTAACTAAAACCCCCTCGGCCACTCCACTCCGGGCCGGTCAGTGCTGTTCTGACCGGCCCGGAGCAGAGTCCAATCAATTTAGACGATTGAAAGCGGGTATGATGATTAATCAATTTATGCGGTTAACCGTTATGGCGGAGGAGCCGAGGGGGGTGATTCCGGTGGTGGTCATGGTGGTGATGGCGGTTCTGGCGGATCAGGCGGTCATGACTGATGGTAAAAAACAGGAGAACTCTCTTTGCCACTAACCCATGGACACGGTATAGACTGAAATAGCAGATTACCGACGAATGTTGCCGTATAAAAGCTAGAAGTTATCTGCGTAAAATAAACGAGGTAGGAAGAAGTCTTTCTTCCTACCTCGTTGTTTAATCGATATCTTCATGGAGGATAAAAGGAATGTTTTGAATCAGTGTGTGAAAAGGATCGTATAGAAAATTCATCTAAATATTGCCAACACCAATATACAAGAAAAAATAGGATCTATTACGTATATAGACTGTATCTTTCTGATACATGTTGAGTGTGATCAATTAACCTGGCCACTGAGAAGTTAGCTTTTCCCCTTAGCGTGCATTTCCGCACGAATCTGGGCGGTACCCTATGAACTAAAGCATTACGACATTGATCCTCTGATCCGAATTGAGACAAGAAACTCTGCAAACGGATGCCTGGCTGAAATTGAATTTTGTTTTTACACATGGTACGCCCTCCTTTATCAGGTTTAGAAATAGGTTACCTCAGGCGGGGTATCGCAGAATGAGTACCCTCGAAAAAAATGGCTTAATTTTGTCCGTAATCAGAAAATATATTACCCAATCGGCTAATATTAGTTTCGTATTTCATACGGAACTATCTAATCGGATGCTACGCAGAGGATTGGTCAGAATCAATTTTTCCAAAACAAAGTTGGCCCTCAAGATTCGACAACCACTACATAGGGGGAGACAATTTTGTTTGTCGAAACGGTGAATGTCAGCTACAATTGATCATGTGCAACAATCACTAGGATCACAGTTAATCGTTAAGAGCCAGAAATAAAATGACAAACGCCTTATATATAGTTTGGAATGACAGCAATAATACCAGCATTCCCATAATTGATGAACAGCACCGCGGGATTATATCCAATATCAACTCTTTACATTATCTTATTCAAAATGGAGATAGTGATATAATTTTGGAGCCGATCCTTGTAACCCTTAAGCAGTATACTATCATTCATTTCAAAACAGAGGAAATGCTGATGGCCAGAGCTGGTTACCCTGGGTTTGAAGAACATTGTTCTTTACATCAAGGATTGGCAGAAAAAACGGACGTCGTTTATCAAAAGGCGATAGCCAACAATGAGCCTGAGTTAGTCTTGTCCTTTTTACGAAATTGGTGGCTGAATCATATAATTAAGCTAGACAGCCAATATGTACCAATTATGAAGAAAATGTTAATGAAATGATATTTTGGAAAAAAGTTGCTCAAAGAAGAAAATAAAGCAATAATATTTCTGTAAATTCAGGAAATCCTTTTGTTGACCCCAGCATTGGCAGGTCGGCAGATTGAGGAAATAAAGGCCAGTCTCTACGGGTGCTCCTATAAAAAACTGAACTCACTCCATTCTCGAATAGACCTTACTGGCTTGCCATTTTCCGAAGGTCTTCATAATAAACGTAGTCACCAGTTGTCAGCAGGTTTCAGTATTTGGAAAAAGGAATAAAACCGAGTTAGATCGTATTGATAATCAGAGAAAACCTAGGTGGATTAATTGAGTATATTGATCATCAGTGAAGAGACGACGGTACGGAAAGGTCTTGCCGATTTCTTGGGCTCAAAAGGTTTTAAGGTTTTTGCAGCTGCCACAGAATTGGAAGGGATAGCTCATTTGAAAAATTGCGCGACCAGGTTGGTGTTTATCAGTATAGGTTCACAGAATGGTTGCGGACTAAAGACAATCTCAAAGATTAAATTAGGATATCCTTCCGTAGCAATTATTGCTTTGATCAGCAATGCGACAATCGAATCGGCATTAGAGGCTATGAGGCAAGGCGTTTCTTCCTGTTTGGCGAAGCCATACGAGAATGACCAGGTGATGTTTTATATCCGATGGGCAATCGAAAATAAAAATGCAGATACGCTGGCAATCGAAAAGGAAACAAATTTTGCCAAATTACTCGAAATTGCTCCCGACGCGATCTTAGTTCTCAATCAAAATCAGCAAATCTTGGTAGTTAATAGTCAATTTGAAGAGATGTTCGGCTATGGCCGCTCTGAGGTCCTTGGTAAAAATTTAGATATACTCATCCCCCTTCGTTATTCCAACCATACCAAGTATGTTCAAGGATATATTTTACGGCCCCAAAAGAGGCTCATGGGACAAGGCAAAGAATTTTTCGCTCTTCGAAAGGATGGGAGTGAGTTTGCCGTTGAAATCGCTCTAAGCTCGTTGAAAACCGCTGACGAGGTCAGGGTAATTGCGATTATTCGCGACATTTCAGAACGAATAAGCTATGAATTTCAGCTTGAGCACCAGGCGAATCATGATAGCTTGACCCAGTTGCCCAATCGAAACCTTCTGATCGACCGTCTTGACCGGGCGCTTCTCTATGCTGAACGCCATCATAGTATGGTGGGTGTCTTGTGTGTCGATTTGGATCATTTTAAGAGAATCAACGATAGTCTCGGTCACGATGTGGGGGATAGACTGTTGCAAACAGCTGCCATACGATTTTCTGATTGTATCAGATCAAGTGATACTGTCGCCCGCCAAGGAGGCGATGATTTTGTCTTCGTCATCACAGATGTAGGCGGTGAGGACAATATTGCTAAAATGGCCCAGAAAATTCTAGTCACCATGGACCAACCCTTAAAATTAGATTCACATGACCTTCATGTCACCTGCAGTATTGGCATCAGTATTTTCCCGAAAGATGGGAAAGACGCTCAAACACTATTAAAAAATGCTGACGCGGCAATGTATCGTGCCAAGGAAAGTGGGCGTAATACTTCTCGGTTTTTCACGTACCATTTGAGCAATAGTCTTGTGACTCAAATGACCATGGAAAAGCACCTTCGTCATGCACTTGTGAATGAGGAATTATCACTTTTGTATCAGCCACAATTGGATTTGGCTAGCGGGAGAGTGATTGGCGCCGAGGCGTTGCTGAGGTGGCAAAATCCGGAGCTTGGTGCGATTTCTCCGGTGAATTTCATTCCTCTTGCTGAGGAAACCGGATTGATAATTTCTATCGGTGAATGGGTTTTGCGAACAGCCTGCCAGCAAAATAGTCGATGGCAAAAATCCGGGTTGCCACCCTTGACGATGGCCGTCAATTTATCTCCACGGCAGTTTTGGAACCCAGGTTTAATCGACACTGTAACTCAGATATTGAGGGAAAGTGGCCTTACCCCTGCCTGCCTGGAACTTGAAATTACAGAAAGCATGGTAATGCGCGATAAAGACTATGTCGCTGCTATGTTAACTGAATTTAAAGAAATTGGAGTGAAGCTCTCAATTGACGATTTTGGAACCGGGTATTCTAGTCTGAATCAATTAAGGAGTTTTCCTTTTGATAAATTGAAGATGGATATCTCTTTTGTTCGCGAAATTACCTATGATCCAGGTAGTGCGGCTATTGCGAAGACTATAATTTCCTTGGCCCACAACCTCAACTTGCTGGTGATAGCAGAAGGAGTTGAAACTGAAGCTCAGCTTAATTACCTGCGTAATCAAGGGTGCGATGAAATGCAGGGATATTTGTTTAGTAAACCCATATCGGCGGATGACTTTGCTAAAATTATAAAGGAAGATAGGCATCTCTGTATACTGCGAGACGATGAACCCCATTTGAAAACAATTCTCATCTTGGATGATGATCAGCTCAATATCGACATAATAACAAGAGTATTAAAATCTGAAAACTATCATATACTCTCGGCCAACAGTGCTGATGAAGGATTCGAAATACTTGCACTCAATCAAGTGGACGTTATCCTTAGTGACCAGAGAATGCCGGGAATGACCGGCATCGAATTTCTAAAGCGGGTAAAAAATCTTTACCCTGACACCGTTCGAATCGCTATGTCTGGTTATGCAGACGCAGAAATGGTTGTCAGTGCGCTAAATCAGAGTGGAATATACAAATTTCTTCAGAGACCTTTTGATTCAGAACTATTATTGCAAACACTGCAAGAGGCTTTTGCACTTATTGCTTGAATTAGAATACCTATCTCTACCGACTACGCTTTAATCTGGGTAACCCCAACGTACGCACCAAAAAACGAAAAGTAGCGTCAGAATGACCTCAAAAAACTCTGTGGGACCGATTCGAATTTGTGTATACCCCGAAACACGGGAGCTGGCTCAATATGGCTGAGATAGAATTGAACGTGCTCACAGGTCAATGTCTAAACAGAAGAATCGACAACATCGAAGATGTTAAAAAAGAAGCAAGTGCGTGGCAGGGACATAGAAATAATAAAAATGTTCGGATAAAATTACTGCGTCTTTATCCGACACATGAAAGTTGACGAGACAATAGTGTCTTTTTTAATATTTTCAACCTACCTCAAAATCCTTAGATATTCCAAAAATCACATGATCAACAGTCAAAATAAATTATACGCATTCTGGCGGCGAAGATCACTGAAATTTTGGTTGGCGACAGGTATGGTGATGACTATTTTTCCTATTTTTACTTCTTCTATAACTTTATATTTGCTTTATCATAAGGACATCATCCAACCTCTTGTCGCGGTTACATCAAAACAACAATACGTTTTGCAGCCACTGCAAAACCTACAACTATCTCTCTGGGATATATCAAAAACAATTACTAGCTTTGCTGTTAATGGTGATGATTTTTATTTTACCGAATACAAAAGAGAGGCAGATAATATTAATGAATCATTTAAAAAGCTTTTGACCGCTGTCAGTGGACACGACCTGGCAGTTCGCGATGTCAACAAAGCCAGGAATGACTGGAATAAAGTTGCTGAAATTTCAGTTATTACCCTATCGACCAGTAATTTTCACGGAGATGTCGCAGCTCAAAAAAGGAATAAAGAATTCGAAACAAGTATCAACAACCTGAGTCGTAGTCTTGTTGCGATTTATGAGGATATCCGCATTGAAAGTGAGCAAAAACATGGCCAATCTCTAGCCGATATATTGTTCTCTGAACACCTGACCATAGTTGCATTTATTTCATCAACAATTTTCGCCGCTCTCGGAATTTTATTAATTAACCGTTCGCTGGTCAGCAGCATGAATAAATTGGCATCCGGTGCTATGCGGTTTGCTGCAGGTGATCGCGAACATCAAATAGAAATACAAATTCCTCATGAACTGGTCAGCGTTGCCAATGCCTTCAATCTCATGACGGCAAAGATTCTCAAGCAGGAAGAGGCACTGGTATTCGCTGCAATAATAGATGAATTGACCGGTCTCTTTAACCGACGGGAATTTGATCGTTTGCTTTTTGAAGAAATAAAGCGAAGCAAGAGGTACGGCAGCCCTGTCAGCTTGATAATGGGTGACATCGATCACTTCAAGATTTTTAACGATACTTATGGGCATCAAGCCGGTGACGAGGTGTTGCGTACCGTTGCCCAAACAATAAAGGCAGGATTGCGAGAGATAGATAAAGCATTCCGGTTTGGTGGCGAAGAATTTATTATCCTTCTTCCTGAATGTGACAAGAAAAATGTCTACCAGGCTGCGGAACGAATACGAAAAGCTGTTGAGGAGATAAGAACTCGCCTTAACGACGGCAAAATTATAAAAACAACAATCAGCCTGGGAGTCGCTACTTATCCCGATGATGGGGCTACACCTGATACCTTGCTGAAAAGTGGGGATATAGCAATGTATGAATCAAAAGAGAAAGGCCGTAACAGGACAACAATCGCCGGATGAACGTTGATGAACTCGGACCAGTGGATTTATCTGAACAGAAAGGTACGGTTATGATCAAGCAGGATGAAATGATAACAAATTCAAGACGTGTTATTTGGAGTTTTAGGCGTAATAGAACATAAAAAATGCATAAAAAGTAACTTGATTGCGGGTCCGGACGTTTATCATTGCGGGTCGCTACAACTACCTGCATAGTAGCGAATCCCCTCGGACCCCAGATCAAGAACAGGGAGTATGTCAGCAAATTGCTGATACAACTCTGATAACGTCTGAAAATCGACCACACTCTCTTTGATTCTGGTTGGCCTTGTCGATTGCGACAGTTTTTTAAGAAGTGTAAGGCGATATCGGCTTTCCCCTTTATCCATCTCAAACAGATCTTCGAGCAATTGGCGGGATTCAGGCAGTAAACAAGCATCAACCAGCTTGTTGAGTTCTTGTTTGCGCTTTTTCAGTCCCCTCCTTATCAAATCGGTGAGAAAATTAGAATGCGGTAGGGTTATTCTATTTTGGATCAGCAGCTCGAGACACCGTTCGAAAATTAGCTTTGGTTTGAGCTGGGAACGCATCATCGCGGCAATCTCTGTTTTTACGAGTTGCTCCGCCGCGGAATCGAATAACTGGAAACCATAGAAATCGATAACCCTTTTCTGATGGCGCAGGCGGGTTGTCTCGGTATAAGCATCAGGTTTGAACTCTGTTTCATTCAGATTGAGAAGCTTGGCAACAGCACCAATATCTCGATTATGAAAATGATGTGGCAGAAAAAATCGTTTAGAGGCCCTGAAATAACCGCACATAAGTGCAAATCCGATTTGGCTGCTTGGGGTTCGCAATGCTTGAGCGGTTTCCAGCAACAACTTTGGCAGGCTAAATATTTGCTTGCGTTCCGTATAGTCCAACACCGGCGGAAGATCGTAATCCTCCTGTTCCTGTGTGCTCAGAATACGCATTCTTGGCATTCGTCGACAAGGCCCGTTCGATCTCCAGCTGATTGCCAACCGAGAGCATTTTAATTTTTTCCATCGGCTGGCCCAAAGGAAAGGGGCAATGGGTATGGATCCACTTGGCAAAGGTTTTCAAATGGGCGGTCATCCGGTTGATAGTCCGATCCGACCACTTTCTGGAGCCGTCCTCCTTGAAGGTGTTCTGCAGGGCGGTGAGAAAATCTCTGGTGACCCTGGGCGACCAGCTCGAACGAAGGGTGTTGCCAGATTCCTGCTCCATGAAGGTCAGGAACAGGGCCAAATCCCGGCTTTGCTCTTTTTGTGAGCGAGGCGAGGTGGTCACCTGGGTTCCAAAATAGATCGCCGACCAGCGGTGCAAATCGTCCTCTGTTTCGGTGATCAGCACCGGTATATTCTTAGGTGTAGCTTTTTGTATAGCTTTTTGATTCATAATTGGTACCTCCAGCCTGGGTTTCATAACAAATTACTACACCTAAGATACCTTTTGGGTAGTGTTCTGTGAAGAGTAAGAAATAAACGGGCCAATAATAGCATGCTTGGCTTTGCTTTATTGACCCGCTTCATTCTTCCGATTATGCCAAACGCGAGATTGATTTAGCCGTTGTTAATTTCATCGCCTAATGTCTTACCAACTTTGAACTTAACAACAGTCTTGGCAGGAATATCAATTGGTTTGCCGGTTTGAGGGTTTCTCCCTTTTCTGGCTTCTCTGCCTACGGTAGAGAAAGTACCAAAGCCAATCAGAGTCACACTTTCTTTGTCTTTAAGAGATTTTGTAATTCCCTCCAAAGTGCCTTGCAAGGCTTTATCGGCTTGAATTTTTGTAATTCCTGCGGAGTCCGAGATATAATCGACCAGCTCTTTTTTGTTCATATTTTTTCCTTTTGGATATTGTTTCCGATTTGGATATTTTTAGATTGGTGTCAAAAAAAGCCCCGATGCATGTTGTTCCGGCTATTCGATCATGATATCAAAATTACGTTTTAATGCAATTTATGGTTATGTCTTCTCTCCTGTTTTGCCTGCTCTCCAAATTTGGAAAACCAAAATGTTGTAGAAAATACGCCTCCCCGGTGGTACCGATCAACAAAGCTATGTTGCGTTACGAACCTTGTCTAATTGCACAAATGTTAGAGTTACCTCCGGAGGCAATTTTAAAAAAGAGCAAACGGGCTGTAGGAAAGGAAATTGGGGGAGCAACCGGACCGGTTTTCCGTACTGTTTTTGGCTATGCCCCCCTTCTCTTATTTTGATTCAAAATCATCCAGTATTTGAAATACTGGCGTTTGAATAATCTTAAATATAGCTTCTCTGGCTAGTACTGATATGTTTCTCCCCAATACATCCGCCTTTCTCTTCAATTCGTGATGATCTTCTTTTCTTAAAGGCACTTGCAACCAAACTATATCTGATGGATATTGGTTGACACCTTTCTCTTTAATCAACTCGACAACTACCTTTACTTTTTCTGCATATTCATCTGGAATCTTGCGATGTTCACGGCTGTTTTCGGGCTGCTCCCAATTCTGGTATGTGCGGAGTGCCACACCTAATACTACGGCAAAATCTTTCTGCCTTGCCCCAATTTCTTTTCTAATCTCTTTTAATTTGTCAGGTTTCATGATCTAATATTACTCAATGAGTGTATTTGCGTCAAACCCTAAATCACTCGCTGAGTGTTTTTACTGACACCGCCTCCCCCCGGGGGGGATTAAATTTCAAATCGATGTTCTGTTAAATCCAAATGGGGGCGTTGTCAGATCTCATTATTGATACCATTATTTTCTCGATGCCGACCGGGTGCCGTGCAGATCTGCCGCCGCTCGTCCTGGGGGAAGGTGGTCAAACCTTGGACCTTCACTGTTTTGATTCAGACGGTTTCTTTTTTTCAACCAATTGGGTTTCAAGCTCAGCAATTCTCTGTGCCTGAAAATCTATTTTGGTTGATAAGCTACCCTTTTCTTCAGCGTGTTTTTGGGTGAGAGCAACCAACTGTTGATTATCCGAATCTTTAACGTTCTGGAGATCTTTTCTTGATTGCTCAAGGGCATTATCCAGGTTTTGCAACCTGGTCTTGATATCTGTCAGGGACTCTTTGTCGGTGGCAGCTTTTTGTTCTGCCAGTGCCACCAGATTTTTCTGCTGCATTACTTCGGCCGCAGCGTCGGCAAGTTCAGATTTTAATTTTCGCGCTTCTTTAGCTTCAGCATCAAGATCGGCCAGGCGAGCGTTGAGAAATGCTTCTTTTTCCGTCCATGCGTCCTGAAGAGCTTGCAAGCTTTTAGCCTGCCCTTCTAGGCTAGATACCTTTTCTTCTAATTCTTTTTTACGTTGAGACAATTCTTCCTGCTGAACCTTGCTCTCTTTCAATTGGTCTTTCAGTGCTGCAACTTCATCCTGGGCTTGCTCAACCTGTTCCTGTGCCTTTGACACCTTAATTTCTTTATCATTGTGAGCAATTTCCAGAAAACCGACAACAACCCGTTGAATCTGAGCAAGCGCCTGATCGACTTTTTGCTTCTCTCGAAAAACCGGGGAATTAGTATCTGTCTCGGTCTGTCTTTCTTTAAACGTAGCAATAAGGGTGGCAACGAAATCTTCCTGTTTCATGCCGGACTGCTCAGAAAGGTTTTTGAATTCCTCTTTCACCTCGTCGCTCAATCGGATA
>JBARUR010000073.1:0-3150 GCA_049645845.1 Desulforhopalus sp.
CAGCCGCTGGTATTTTTTCGGGCCGACGACATTGCCGTTCCTTCCCGCAGGTTTCAACAACTTATCGAATGTTTTCAAAAACACCAGCTCCCCCTTTGCCTGGCGACCGTTCCCGCCTGGCTCACCGAAAAGCGACTGCGCGAACTTCGCCGGTTAACCGGGACAAACAATGGCCAATGGTGTTGGCATCAGCATGGCCGAGTCCATCGCAACTTTGAAACCAGTGGGAAAAAGCAGGAATTCGGTCCGGCACGGACAAGAAGTGAAATCCAGACCAGTCTTATTGAAGGCAGAAAAAGGCTGGAACACCTCCTCGATAAAGATTTTCATCCTGTCTTTACTCCCCCGTGGAACAGATGCGGCGTCGACACCCTCCATGCGCTTGTTGACCTCAATTACCGGGCTATCTCCAGAAGCAAAGGAGCTCAACCGGAAACAATCGATTCCCTGCCGGACTACCAGGTTAACGTCGACCTGCACACCAGAAAAGAAGCGACGCCACAGCTGGCGCTTGATAATTTCCTTAAAGAAATTGAACAAGGTATCAGTTCGGGATTGTGCGGCATTATGCTACATCATCAGAGAATGAACAGGCCTGCAGTTGAGTTTTTGAACCTCCTGCTTGGAATGATAAAAAAAAATAAAAATCTCCTGCCGGTTACCTTCGGCGATCTTGCTTCCTAACGAAACTTTTTGACGAAAGCCTTTTATTGGACAGCTCCAGCTTGTGTGAATGAATATTTCTGATTGGAAATTACTGATTGTAAGAAAATTGTAAGAATTTGAAGCTACGATCAAAGTAACTTCCAACCTACGGGTTACATTATACATTCAACCACAAGAAGGAAAAGCCATGTCAAAAAAAGGCAATGTCCTGATCAACGGACGTACCGTGGTCCATAAAGAAAGCGGGGGCGTACTTATCACTACCGACGTCTGCCTGACTAAGATCGGCAAGTCCACCGTGCCCATTCCCTATACCAACGTTGCCCGCAGTGTCGATGCCGACAACACCTCCAGCACCGTCTTTGTCAACGGCCATCCTATCTGCCACAAAAATTCCATCTTCTCCAAAAGCACTGGCGACGAACCGGGCAACCGCCTGGGCATTCGTAGCGGCACCATTACCGGGAAGGCCGAATTCATCACCGGTTCGCCCAACGTCTTTATCGAAGGCATTCCCGCCGTACGCCAAGGCGATATGATGGTCAGCAATAACTGCAATACCGCTCCCATGCCGCTTTCGCAGCCGGGTGCGCCAATTGTCCGTAACTTTAAGCTTTCGCAGGTAACACCACCGGAAGAAACCGAATTGCCGGACAAGGTTGTTCTGGGCCAAAGTGGGGAGCAGGCGCCCTTGCTGAGAGGCCTTTATCGGGGGGACAATGGCAGCAATACCGCAAAGACGGCGACAGGTCGGAAAATATTTCAATATATCGAGCAGGAAGGTTCGGGGGGTTATCGGGAATTGCTCATCAACAACCTGGACGCCGGGACGCATCAGCTCTCTTTGTTACTGAACGACAAAGAGTTCGATTTGACCGACGAAGAAGACAGGGAATATATCGTCATTCCGCTGGGTCAGACCGAAACGGTCAAAAAGGATTCTTCCCAGCCCCGGAGTCCGGAAGAATTTACCAACTTCACCGTTCCCATCATCCCCAAACGGTATACCACAACCGAATTTGATAAAGCAAAAACAGCGGACCTTCGCTCGGGTTGGTTGTATATCTACCGCAACGGATACCTCTGGCGAGAACTGCAAGTCCGTGAAAACAGCTTTATGGCGGACGTCAACCTGCGCCGCCATCAGGGCGAAAATACCCGCCCCGCCAGCGGCGAATCCGATAGCCGGGTCATTGTCCCCTGGAAGATAGACAACCAACTCCAGACCATCGAAATCGCCTTCTCCGAGGTGCAGTGGAGCTGGGCGCGCATCAATGCCCTGGGCGGGATGGACCCAGACAAAAACAAAGAACCCCGCTTAAATGACACCACCCCCATGCCGACCTTGCCTGCCAGTGAAACGGCGAAAAACCGCCAAGAACGGATGCAGGATATCACCGGTGAACTGGGGCAATGGCTACTCGGGGCCGGGCAGGATACCGAGAACATCCAGAGCGCCGAAAACGTTACTTCTGAAATTTTCACCATGCTGCTGCACAAAAACAGCAAAATGCCGGTGCTGTTTCTGCAGGATCACCTTGCATTGCTCAGGCAGATGGCCTATAAGGCGCACCAGGCAGCGGATGAACTCGACAAGATGCATCGCCGTGATGATGATGCCCATAAACGCACCATCGCCGATATTGCCATAAGCATCCTCGACAGTTACCCCGACTATAGCAAACATCTGCGCAGCCATGAAGACATGCATGTCTTCTGCAACAATTTCGATGGCCGTCTCAGACAACTTCAGCACAACTACAATATGGCCCAGGACGACCTGATCAATTTTCTTCAGGAAAAAAGACCGGTTTTCATGACAATCTGGGATGACTATTCGACCGATAGAGCTAACGTGCCCGATCATCAGCAGGATCTGGAGGAAGTCTGGTACTCGTTTTTATCGGCTATCTCTCCCTTTGTCAGCAGGGAGACCGCCGTCGGGGAAGCGACAACAACCGAAGAGCCTGATCGGCTGGCCAGACTGCTGGGCAGCTTCAAGGAGCCCACCCCCGAAGGCGAGGCCTTTTTTGATCGCGTCTTTCTGGTCAGCGACCGTGCCACTGGGCACACCGACAACCTGGTGGGCCTGCTCGGCAACTTCCTTGCCAAGCAGCAATCAACCACAGTCATTGAGCGGATCTTCGAGCGTTACCGTCTGTCCGGTCATAAGATCACCTGGGAATTCCCGGAAATTGTTTTTGTTCCTGGAAATTACCTGGACAAACTGCCGGGGCAGCTGCGCTGGGGCACGGCCATCGACTCCGTTACCGGTAAACCTGTCACCGCCATCAAAGGCGGGAAAATTATCGTTCCGCAACTGTTTGTCAACGGCAAAGCGATCAACACCATGGAAACCACTGTTGGAAAAGTGAGCGTCGAAACTGTCAGAGAAACCGTTCGGGAGCAAAGCCGGGTGCGCCTGCGGGAGAAGCCATTGGGTAAAGTGCATATTGGACTCAGGGGACTGCAGATACTTAATGT
>JBARUR010000074.1:0-15467 GCA_049645845.1 Desulforhopalus sp.
GCCATATGATGAGATACGGTGGAGGGATATATATGTGGCTATTCTGGATATTTATTGTAGGGGTGATTGCCTATTTTGTTTTCGATTGGATAAAACACAACCAGAATGTGAAAGACTCCTCCGTCGAAAGTCCAACAGAAATTCTGAAAAAAAGATATCACAGAGATGAAATTTCAAAGAAGGAATTTGACCGATTAAAAAAAGAACTTGGAAATTAGCTCGAAGGATATTGGTTCTTATCTGGAGAGCATGTAAAACCGGGGGAGCCTATTTTTTGTACGAAACAAGGAAATGCCCCGTTATAGACTATAATTTGCAGGTCGCCTCGCCTTGCCCATAGCCGTCGAGACGTTTAAACTTTCATCGTATAGGTTGTTAAATAAAAACCATTCGCAATACTTCCACAACTATCTATAACTTTAAAAGTAATTATGCCAAGGTTGGCACTATTACGCACGAATCGTTGCCGCGGTCCCGGCACGGATACTCAACAGCCAATTAGAGCAAACGTTTCTGGATTGGCATCCCGGTTTTCGGGTGGGGGGGCGATTAAAACTCAAGACCCCAGCTTGGCCTCCCCGGTTTTGCATGCTCACCGTCGATACGACCAACAATCCGAAGTTCAGCGAAGATATCACTCTGTTGATTTAGTACATCCGCTAATCTGCCATGTTTGAGGTGCTCAATTTGGTTTTCAGGACGATGCCCCAATAAGATTACAGCAGGATTTAAAAGCCTGATTTTTTCCAGCACATGTTCGGACAACAGGTTGCTGGCCGTTTCGACCAGTTGGGTCGTCACTGTTATCTGTTTTGCTTGCAGGCTAATTTTTGCTTGCTCAAGGATGCTGTTTGCTTGAATGCGACTTTCTGTATCAACGGCTTGCTCATTGACAATTTCCCAAGTGCGCACATGCAATAGCTCTACTGGACAATCCTTTTCATTGGCAAGCTCTGTCGCTTGACGTAACAAAATTCTATCGTGTTCATCACCAGCCAAGGCCACCAAAATCGGACGTCTTTCCTGCGTTGCAGCAGCTTTTGCTGTTTCGTGATGGATAAGGGTAGTGCGACGCTGAAATAAGATCCAACCTGAGATCAAAGCTGAGGCGGCCGCCAAGGAAAAAGATGCAACGGCACCATAACTTTCAGCTAACTCTGGTGCAACAAAAGGTGCAACCACCCCAGCAAACCAGCGTACAAAGTTATAGCCAGCAGACGCAACAGGGCGTGGAGAGTCTGAGACTTCCAAGGCGATTCCGGTAAAGACGGTATTCGCTACACCAGACACAGCTCCCGATATGATCACACAAACAGCAATAACGCTTATGGAAGATATGCCCATAATGATCAACAGAAACGCCATAATACCCATACACCCAATAAGAATTTGGATTGCGCTAAAATGTGCTTGCAATCTTGGTGCTACCAGTACAGAGAAAATCGCCAGCAAAATGCCCCACCCAAAGAAGATGCGCCCAACACCATGAGCCGACATATGAAGTACAAACGGGGTGAAAGCCAAAATGGTAAAGAAGGCAAAATTATAGAAAAATGCACTGATGGCAGCTGTCATTAAACCTTTGTGAGCCAAGGCTTTGACTGGTGATGTTAGTGAGATCTTCTGCTTTGGCTTTGGCAATTCAGGTAACCATAACATAATCGCGAAAAAGCCAATGGTCATGAGCGTGGCAGTACCAAAGAAAGGAAAACGCCATGAATATGCACCCAATGCCGCTCCAAGCAAAGGACCAGCGGCAAGCCCCAATCCCAATGCAGACTCATACATCAAGATAGCTGCCATGGTACCTTGCTTGGACTCAGAGACAATCACAGACAAAGCGGTTACCACAAAGAAAGCATTCCCAAGCCCCCAGCCAGCACGAAAGCCAACCAGCTCAGCTACAGAATTCGAGGTTCCCGCCAACGCAGAAAAAATTACAATTAGCGCGGAACCTAATAATAAAGTTTTACGTCCGCCCAATCTGCTCGATACAAAACCAGTTACCAACATCATGACTGATGTGACCAGAAAATAGCTGGTGAACAAAAGAGACACCTGACTGGGCGTAGCATTTAAACCTTCGGCGATCGAGGTCAAAATGGGGTCAACCAGCCCAATCGACATAAAGCCGACAACACAGGCAAACGCTGTCGCCCAAACTGCTTTTGGCTGGTGGAAAAATCTTTTTGGGGTTTCTGGCATGACTTTCTCGTTAAATGTATTTAAATAAAGTCCGTTAAAAATTTACCTGTGTGATGCACATAATAATTGAATGTGTTTTTAAAAACAATCTGTATTATACAGATAAAATACAGAGGAGATAAACTCATGACCGGTCACGAACAAAGTCTTTTAGCGTTAGAGCACCAGCTCACCACTCTAGTTCGCGTTTTGGAAGCGTTGAACCGTTATCGTAGCTATCCTTTAGAACGTGCACAATATTTGCTGCTACTGCAGTTGATAGAAGGGCCTTTGAGTATTGGCGAACTGGCCACAAGATTGTTATTGGATAACTCTACTGTGACGCGCCAAATCAACGTCATGCTGAAAATCAACCTGATCGAAAAAATCCCCAATCCGAACGATGCCCGTAGCACCTTAGTAGCGTCAACACCGACGGGACGTGAACAAGCTGAAGCCATGCATCAGCTACGCCTAAGCCGCTTGAGAGTTACTCTAGAAAACTGGTCAGGCGACGATAAAAAGGCACTGGCCGGCTTAACTCACCGCTTGATACTGGACCTGATACACAACATGGCTATCTCTTAAGGGTACCACCCAGATTCGTGCGGAAATGCACGCTAAGGAAATTTTAGAGCACAATCAGATTCCGATCTAACAAATATTCCCCATATAATATAATGTTGTCCCAGGTGATTGGGCTGATATGTTGCATCAATTGAAGATTTATCCCATTTCCCTCTGGATCACACTCCATCACCACACGGTTTATTTCTCTCGCCTGCCAATAGATGATACTGGCAAGAATAAGAGTCATGCAGCTGCACGAATTTTTTTGTTCTCGTAGATCTGCCGTACTGATTCTTCCTCGCTTTCCATAATTAAGATCTCTGGCCAGAGCGTGAATCTGCTCTCCTTTAAGCAATCCTTGTCGTATCCTTTGCCGCAAAGTCTTGTCTGGCATGTATTTCAATATGTGCTCTGTCTTGAAAATGCGGCCAAGTTCTCGGTTCGCTCGGCAGAAATGATTCTTACCTGTATATCCATTCAGTCTCTTTAACGCTGTAGAAGCTGTAGTGTGACCTGATTCAAAAGATGCATAAAAAGCCCCAGTCGATCCCACTGATCGACGATCCAAGCCATGTGAATAGTCCGATCAATTCGGTTTACCAAAGGCGTTAACGCTCTATAATCCTTTTCAGAACTAATTCTATAAATGCGTTGTTTATGCAGTCCTCGAATTCGAGGGGAAAATGTTCCGCCCAACATTGCGAAGGCCGCAAAGTTGTTTTCAGTGTACCCGTGGGTGTCAGTATAATGCTCCTCAAGGGGCAGGTCACTTTCATTGTACAATAATCCATCCAGAACATAAGGTGCATCGCGGTCGGTACATTCAATAGGGAGGCTGTAAAAAGGCGCATAATTATCGGCAACGAACGAATAGTTCCAAAGCAAAATCATTGATTTTCGGACTATACGTTTGCTGTAATACCTTTCGTCTTATGGAAAACCTTTGACCATCACTACTTGAGGTTCTTCCTTGGCCCCAAGTCTGAGTTATGTCAAGCTGACTGATGGCATTTACGATATTAGCTAAAGCCCCACGTTGAGTCTCTTCAGCATCCAGTCAGTAATATTTTTAATTCGTTTGTAGCTGACGTTGCTGACCAATTGGGCCATTGTGTAAGGGCCGATATTGCACCCGTGTGCCATGATGGTTGTAAGAACAGCGCAAACATCATCGGTTTGAGGATCTTCTTGTTGATTGGTTGTCATGAAATATCGTGAAAATTTTAATTCGTTGTCAACTTCTATCAAAAGTTCGGTTCATCCGGGAAACGAGTACCTGAAAAATTGGCTCCAGAAAAACATAGCTGCAACCGGCTGAAACCATAGCTTTAAATGTTATCTTAGCAGCGGCAAAAGAACGAGGGCGAGTTGGAGGTAGAAAACGCGTTATGACTCCAAGCAAATTAGAAGCAGCCAAAAAATTATTAAAGGAGGGGATGCCACCAAAAGATGTTGCGCAGAATTTAGGTGTTTCTATTCCAACATTATATAGATGGTGTCCAGCAGCAAGTAGAGAACAATAAATTCAGTCGGTCCTTTAAAAGTTGTAATTGCCAGGGGTAAAGTTCAACATTCTAAAATTTACGTGTATTGAATCTGCACAGGAATAGTCCAAAATTGCGGTTTCGCTTAAATGGTTAACATTGCCAATACTAACCTCTGCCACCGTGATATCGTGCGTCTTTGTAACCTCTCATGGACTAAGCTTTACTCTCAAATTCCTTTTTTGTTGTTAGGTTCTGAGAGAGGCCTATTTTTCTAGAACAGAAATAAGCTTAAGTCAGTCTGACCACACAGGGCTTGATCTTGCCATTTAAAATGTAAAGCGGGAAGATAAGATAGACAGAAATCGGTTTAACTTAGCGTCAATATTTTAAAGGAAGAATCACAGTGTCAAGTTGAAATGTCGTTTTTTAAATGGTTTAGGTTGAAAAATACCCAGTTTCTAGTAACAATTATATTGTAAGAAACTATTGACACTGGAAAACGTCATTGTCGAACTTCGCCGCCAGTCTTGTTAAACGTGGTGCGACACTTTAAAGTACGTGAGGGGTACCCATGGCTCATCAAGATTACCAAATTACCTAAAGTTCGCACGATAGTTCTATGAAACGAATTAGCACTAATTTTGTATATAAAATCGAAAACATACGACTCCTTCGTCTTTTTTTTCTTTCAGTTTTTTTCCTGTTTCTGCTATTAGGAACATATATTGGGCAGAGACTTTTGCGGGAGGAAAATCAACGTCGGTTCCATCATCTGAATGTCGGGTTGCTATCAGAACAGATTGATAAGGAATTCACTCGACGCCTGCAGGTAATTAAAGCCTTAGCCAACAATTCCCATGTGAGAGACGTCGCTATGGGGCGTGCAGAAAATGACAACTCACAGATAAATCTTGCTCTCAACACTGCCAATGAAGTGGCGTACTCCGAACTGATCTTGGTCATAAACCAAAACGGAACGGTAATTTCCAGTACCGACAATAAAACCGCATCTTTGACCGGGCACAACTACTCTTTTCGCCCATATTTCCAGGAATCGATTAAAGGCGACCTCTTCGTTTTTCCAGCAGTGGGAGCTGTAACGCAAACCCGTGGAATCTATCTGAGCGCGCCTATCCTCTCACCAGAGGACAAGGGAATCATAGGTGTGGTAGCACTGAAAATTGCTATTGATACGATTGAGTCGCTGCTCGAAAAACAGCCGTCTTTAACGGCGTTGGTCTCACCAGACGGTGTTATATTTGCAAGTAATAGAAAAGAGTGGTTGTTTCAGTCTGTAACTTCATTGGATGTAACCGCACGACAACGCTTCGGGAGAACACGTCAGTTCGGCGACCATGGAATTGAGCAACTTTCAATATTGCTCAATGCGAACGAGGCAAACATTGATGGCAAAAATTATCGCATCGCACAGTCGGCGTTAATGATAACAGGTTGGTCTATATACTCATGTCAAGCGAAAGATGTATTGGTTGGCCTACCACCGTTTCATATGTTTGTGTTCAGTGCGGCGGTTTGCACAACTGGATGCATGGCCTTATTAATTTTTTTTCTTAGCACCAATATTCTCCATCGTCGACGAACCGAATCGATGCTCAAAAAAGCAGAGGAAAAATACTATAGCATCTTCAAAAATGCAACAATGGGAATATTCCAGTGTACTCTGGCCGGACGGTATTTGGAAGTAAGCCCTTCCATGGCCACAATCCTCGGATATGAGACTCCGGAAAGTCTACAATGCTCAATTACTGATATGGCCAAGGAGGTCTACTTTGATTCATCAGACCGAGATACTTTTGTTAAGGCCTTGGAACAAAATGACACAGTCAAAGGCTTTGAAACACGATTCATCAAAAAGGATGGTACTGGCATATGGGTTTCTCTGTCGGGAAGAACTGTCCGTGAAAAACTTTCCCAAGATTTCTATCTGGAAGTTTTTTGCCTAGATATTACAGAAAAGAAAAAGGCTGAAGATTCATTACGTCGTGAAAAGAACATCTTTTCAAAGGTAATGGAAACAGTACCGGTAGGTATAGCTCTATTGGATCGGAGCCAGCAAATATCCTTTGCCAACTCAAGAGCCGAAACCATCTGGAAACTTGGCCCAAGTCGTGACCATATTGGCAATTTTCCGCTTGAATGGTTTTTCACCGAGTTGGATGGTACGCCTTTGCCTCATGATGAGAATCCATTTATCAAGACTATTGCTACCCAAGAGACTATAGAAGCTCAAAGGATTCGCCTTCAATGGCCGAATGGTGAAGATGTTATTATCTCCTTTAACATTGCTCCGATGCTTGACCGAAATCACAAAGTCAGGGAGCTTGTTATGGCCTTTCAGGATATCACGGACAAAGTGGAAGCTGAAAAGAAGAATGCGCTCCAACAGGAACAGCTCGTCATGGCCGACAGGATGATATCGCTGGGAATTCTTCTTTCTGGGGTAGCGCACGAAATCAACAACCCGAACACCTTTATTCTTAGCAATGCCCAGCTTTTTCAAGAAGCTTGGCAAACGGCGGACATTATACTAGATGAGTACTATCGGGAAAACGGCGATTTTCACCTTGGAGGTTTACCCTACTCATCATTTAAGAGCCGGATACCCACTCTATGTTCAAGGATTATTGAAGGATCACGGCGAATTAAGCGCATTGTCCACGAACTGCGACAGTATGCCGCCGGAGAGGTGGAACAAGCGAAGACTAACGTAGATCTGAATGGCGTCATTCAATCGGCCCATATTCTGCTCGGCAATATGATCAAGAAGAGCACGACTCGTTTTACTGTCAACCTGGATCCAAAACTACCACCGGTGCGGGGCAATTTTCAGCGGCTCGAACAAGTCGTGATCAACATAATCCAAAATGCTTGCCAATCGTTGCACTCATCTGACGACACTATCGTTGTTGTAACAGAGTACGACGATAACTCGAGGACAATACAACTTACCTGCAGAGATCAGGGCATTGGTATTCCTTCCGAACATTTGGTGCATGTGACAGATCCGTTTTTCACCACCAAAAGGAATATTGGTGGGGTCGGCCTTGGCTTATCCATCTCATCGAATATTATACTAGAACACTCCGGACATATGGAAATATCCTCAAATGAGGAGCATGGCACGGTGGTGGTCATACGAATTCCCGCTGCTCCAGAGCGACAGGGTGAATAGTTCTATGGGAAACAATTCCACAATTCAGTTGAGGTCAAGATGAGTGTTTTATATAACAGTACAATATTGCTGATTGATGATGAAGTGGAAGTGTTAGAGAGCTTTTCACTGATTCTTAATTCTGGTGGATATAACGACATCGTCACCTGCTCAGACAGCCTTCATATCATGCCCATGCTACAGAACAATTCGCATATTAATTTGATATTACTGGATTTGATAATGCCAAATGTCAAAGGGACGGAATTACTTCAGTCTATTCGAGAAAGCTATCCATCGATACCGATCCTCGTTATAACTGCTTTGGATGACCTGAGGACCGCCGTAAACTGCATAAAAAGTGGAGCTTTTGATTATCTGGTCAAACCAGTAGAAAACATGCGTCTTCTTTCTGTTGTCAGGCACGCTTTGGAACGGTTGGAAATGACACGGGAGAATCAAGAATTGAAAAAACAACTGTTGAATGAATCTCTTTTCAATCCTGACACCTTTGGTGAAATAATCACTCGCAGTAAAGGTATGTTGTCAATCTTCAAATACATTGAAGCGATCGGTCCATCCCCTGAACCAGTCCTGATAACAGGCGAAACCGGTACCGGCAAAGAGCTGATTGCCCGTGCTATCCACCGGGCCAGCGGGCGCAGAGGCCGATTCGTTGCCGTCAATATTGCTGGCCTCGATGATACTCAATTCAGCGACACCCTTTTTGGGCATCGTAAGGGAGCGTTCACGGGGGCAGTTACCAGAAGAGAGGGTTTGATAAACCAGGCCGCTTGCGGAACGCTTTTTTTGGATGAGATAGGGGATTTAGAACCTGTATCACAAATCAAGCTCTTGCGGTTGCTTCAGGAGAACGAATTCTATCCACTTGGAACGGATCTCCCCCACAAAGCGGATGTGCGTATTTTGGCTGCCACCAATCTTCAAATCGAAGACCCTAGGGTGGTATCGGGATTCAGACGTGATTTGTTCTACAGGCTCCAGACCCACCATGTCGAATTACCAGCACTCCGCAAAAGAAAAGAAGATTTACCCTTGTTGGTGGCACACTTCTTTCAGACTGCGGCCAAAAGGCTCGGGCGAGATACCCCTCGATATCCAGAAGAGATATTTTCTGTTCTTAACTGCTATGATTTCCCTGGAAATATCCGCGAACTCGAAGGGATGATCTTTGATGCTGTCAGTAATAATACCAAGATGATTGTATCACTTGAAGACTTTAAGAACAAAGTGTTTGGAAAAAATCCTAGCAGGCTCAATGATGCAGCGTATACTGCAATTTCCATTTTCGAATCAATGAAGGTGGTACCCACTCTTTACCAAGCAAGAGAATCTCTGGTGTCTGAGGCAATGAAGCGTGCTCAAGGCAATCAGACAGTAGCCGCGAGAATGTTGGGAATCAGTCAACCAGCATTGAGCAAATGGCTTAAGTCACAAGCCTGATCTTTGCTTAACCATCATCATAACTTTTTTTATCTGGTATAACCTAAGGTAAAAACGGATAATTCTGTTACATTACAGGACTTTATTAATCCAGTGCAACTTCTAAAGCAATAACTTTTCTTATACCTCTCCCTAAGCTCATTTTCTCTCAATTTTTCGAATAAACATCATAATTACAATATGTTAATATTGTGGCACGGTTGTTGATATATCAAAGAAAGAAAATATTGCCAATATACCGTATCTGTGCGGTAAAGAATAATTAAATGAGAAATCTTTCATTTGAAATTAGGGGTACTGGGATGATTACCGGAATAATAAGTGTTTCTCTACTGTTCATTATGATTTTTCTAGGTGTCCAAATATTTATCGCCCTTGGCATATCCGGAATTGTAGGCTTGTGGATTGGACGTGGACCGGAAGTTCTGTCCTTGGCGCCGACCTCATTTTTTGGCCAGTTAAACAGCTTTGAGATGATTGCCTTGCCGCTCTTTATCTTAATGGGGCATGTATTGGCAAAGACTCCCATTGGGCGAGATCTTTTTTATGCCGCTTCTCGTTGGCTGAACTGGTTGCCCGGAGGATTGGCAATTGCTTCGGTTGGTGCCTGTACTGTATTTGGAGCTGTGAGCGGTGTAAGTATTGCCGGTGTAGCTGCCGTCGGCGGTCTTGCCGTTCCGGAAATGACTAAGCGAGGCTATAGTAAACAACTGGCTGCTGGTTCAGTTGTCACGGCGGGGGCACTGGCCATGCTCATTCCACCGAGTGTACCGTTTATTATTTACAGTGCGGTCAGCGGTGAATCTGTTGCCAAGCTCTTTATCGGTGGAATAGTTCCCGGAGTAGTGCTGGCACTTATGTTGAGTTGCTATATCTTCTTTCGCGTGCTTTTAAACCCCAGTGAGGCCCCATCCACAAAAGAGCACTTTACCTGGGGTGAACGCTTCGCAAGTCTCGGCCGCATCTGGCATGCCCTTCTGCTTATCATCCTGGTACTCGGTTCTATTTACACCGGGATGGCAACACCGACGGAAGCCAGCGCGGTTGGAGCTCTCGGTGCCTTTTTCATTGCCGGTTTCATTTATCGTATTCTGACAAGGGAACTCTTTTTCACAATTATAAAGGAGAGTTTACGTGTCAGTGCTGCCATTCTGCTGATTGTTGCCTGCGCAAAGATTTTTGGTGATTTTCTCAACATGATGAGAATCCCGCAGCAGTTGAGTGAATTTCTGCTCACCCTTGATATTCCAAGAGTTGTGATTCTTCTGTTTATCATGGTGCTACTTATCGCGCTTGGCATGGTTGTGGATGGTTTTTCCTTGATAGTCGTTACTACTCCCATCCTTCTGCCACTTATAATCGGCCTTGGTTATGACCCTCTCTGGTATGGAATTATCCTTGTCATGAATCTGGAAATTGCCGTGGTCACTCCTCCTGTGGGATTAAATTTATACACTTTGAGAGGAGTCGTTCCATCCATGAATATAGAGGAAATTATCAAGAGTTCAATACCCTTTGTTGTCATCCAATTTATCGGGCTGATAATATTTGCCATGTTTCCGGCTATCAGTCTCTGGCTTCCCAATTTGATTGGGTAGCGCCAATCATCTGCTTTACTTAACCGTTTGGGATGTAAAATTTAATAAACAAGGAGAAAAAATCATGAATCAAGTCAAAAATCCGTCGAGAAGAAATTTCATGAAATTGACCGGGGCTGTTTGTGGTGGATTAGCGATAGCCGGAATAGGTGGAATCCTGCCCCGCTTTTCTCAGGCAGAACAAACTTATACAGGTGTCACCTACTATACCCCGTCTTACAAAGGTATTTTTGAAATCAAGCGCCAGTTCATCGCACAACTGAAAAAGAATGCGGGAGAAAAATTCAAAGTCAATTTTTATGACTCCGGCACGCTCATGAAGGCAGATGAGCAGACGTCTGCTTTGAGGAGCCAATCCATTCAGTTCATGTTTCATACAACTTCCTATGTGACCCGCTCGTTTAAGATACTTGGGATAACTGGCTTGCCGAGTCTCGTTCAACAATTGTATGTACACGGTGACAGAATGGCAATGGAGTCACCGCTGTGGAAGCTGATGAACGACAGCTTAGCAAAAGATAATATCTTTATGCTGAGTGCCGGAGGAGGAGTTCTCGAACCTGAATATATTTGGTCTGGTGACAAAAGAATTGCCTCTCTTAGTGATCTTAAAGGCAAACGCCTCAGGGTGGTGAGTTATGAGGCTACCGAAGCTCTGAAAGAATATGGGGTGGCCGGTGTACGTGTCCCATCATCAGAAACATACCTTGCCCTTCAGCGTGGCACCGTCGATGGTGCTGTTCTCAATATAAATACGACCATCGGCCGCCGATTATTTGAACAAGTCAAATACTGCTATCAGCTCCCCGTTACTGCTTTCACCGTCGGTTTGTTTATGCTGAAAAGTACCTGGGAAAAACTCGATGACCCAACCAAAGCAGCTTTTTGGGAAGCTGCGAAATGGTACGACAGCAACTTTTGCTATCAAATAAATAACCAGTATGACATTGAGCAATACTGGCCACAAATTAAGGATGCCGGCATCGAAATTATTCAACCTTCCACTGAAGAGCTTGAGAATTTTCAAGTAAAATCCAAACCGATTTGGGATTGGTGGAAAAAGGAAGTCGGCGAATCGGTGGGACAGAAAGCTATTGATCTCGCAATGGGTTTAAAATGAAAACCTCAGCAATCACAAAGTCCAATAAAATGATTGGATGGTTGGTACGAGGACTGGGTTTTTCTGCTCAAATGGCTCTTGTTTCAATGGTTATAACCATCTGTTATGACGTAGCTATGCGTTATATTTTTGCCAGGCCGACTCTCTGGTGTCTTGAGGTCAATACCTTTCTTATAGTCTTTCTGGCGGTTATTCCGGCAAGCGATGTAGAACGAGCCGACAAGCATCTGAAGATTAGTTTTTTACCTGATAGATTAGGGGTGGTTGGCCTAAAAGTTCAACGAACACTTTGTAGTTTGCTCGGTATCTTTTTTTGCCTTGTTATGGTGTTTAAAGGATTTGGCATGGCCCAGATGGCATTCCAGTATGGTGAGCGAATGTCCACCGCACTTGGAACCCCTCTTTTTATTCCATACCTCTTGATTCCAATTGGTTTTAGCGTACTGATCCTACAATTCATAGTGTCGATTATCGGTGACCTGACTAATACATCCCAGAGAGAAACCACATAAACCAACAAACACTAGACATTGATTGTTGAGAAACTCAAACAAATAAAGGAAGAGAATCGTGCACAAAAATTATCGTATTGGCCAAATAGTGCCCAGCTCAAATACAACTATGGAAACGGAGATTCCGCATATGTTGCGGTTGCGGGAGCAGTTTGAACCTGAAAGATTCACGTTTCATTCCAGCCGCATGCGAATGAAAAAGGTAACTAAGGAAGAATTGGAATCGATGGATAAAGATTCTGATCGCTGTGCAATGGAACTCTCAGACGCTCAAGTTGATATCATAGGTTATGCCTGTCTTGTTGCCATAATGAGCATGGGAAAAGGGTATCACACGGTTTCCGAGAACCGCCTGTCCGATCTAACTGCTCTGCAGGGAATAAAAACGCAGGTTGTGACAAGTGCGGGTGCACTTATCTACGGGTTAAATACCTTAGAGGCAAAAAAGGTCTCGCTGATAACTCCTTATATGAAACCCTTGACTCAGCTTGTTGTCGATTATATTGAAGATCAGAGTATTGAGGTACATGACAGTATAGCTTTGGAAATACCTGATAATCTGGAAGTTGGTAGAAGAGATCCCATGGTTTTGTGCGAAATCGTGAAAGGTTTGAACCTTGACGGTATAGATGCCATCGTTCTCTCAGCCTGTGTGCAGATGCCTTCATGGCAGGCGATACGAACGGTTGAAAATACCTACGGTATCCCTGTTGTTTCAGCGGCGGTCTGCACTACGTATCAGATGTTGAAAAAACTGGAGTTACGAACTTTTGTGCCAGGATCAGGAGTTTTGTTGTCCGGCAAGTATTGAATAATGGTTTATCCGAATTAAGCGTATTTCTCAATATCGTCCATTTCTAAAGGGTTGAGGAGAAATTCAAAAACGCAAACATTATGGATTAACTGGTTTCAAAGTTAAATTTTTTTTGCGCATCTCCCTTCCCTTCCTTTGAAAAAAGAAAGGGAAGGGACTTTGAACCTCAATTGGGGCCTGACTTTATTATTGCGGGTCCAGTATCATTTAATTTGGGTCCAGTTGCAGTTAATGTGGGTCTGCCAGTGTTTATATTCTAAAATAATGTGGGCCGAGATCTTACCTGATTGTAGGTTTCAGCATTTATGATTGCAGGTCGCTACAGCTAAACCACACCCGAGAAATGGAGTATCCTGGAACTTCCGAAAATTCAAGAATATTTCCAAAACAATGGCGACAAATGGAGCGGATTGAACTATCTCTGTTTCCAGAGAATTGCTCCATTTCACCACAATCTGATGCACGGTAGTACTTTTCTTATCAAGCTTTGCGATTGACAGCGGTGAGCCTCTTGGTAATTGACTTCTAGCTGATTTTCACACTACTACCGTGAAGTTTTTTTCATCCACGCTGAAGCCCTGATCCTTATTCTCACTTAATGTGGGTCCGGTTTCATCATTGCGGGCCCAGTATCACTTATGTGGGTCGGGGCCTATTCTTATTATCATTTAATGTGGGCCCAGAAGTAACGTGATTGCGGGTCCAGGCGTTTATCATTGCGGGCCGCTACAGCTAGATATCACCAAACCAATTTCACGAAAACAACAGCTACAAACATCGGAAAAAGATTTACTTATTGTTGCCGTGCCGGTGTATATCGGAAGAGTGCCTGCTCTGTTAAGTGAATGGTTACATTCAGTTAAAGCTGACAAAACACCTACTGTATGCGTTGTTGTTTACGGTAATCGTGCATATGAAGATGCACTGCTTGAGCTCAAAAATATCATGAAAAAACGCGGTGGAATACCGATCGCTTGTGCGGCATTTATCGGAGAACACTCTTTTTCAAGCCCAGATACACCCATTGCTGTTGCCCGTCCTGATGCAGCTGACTTGAATCAAGCAAAAATGTTTGGCCGTAAAATCAATGAAGCAATGCAATCGATTTCATCAGTCAATCACATTTCCGATATCACTGTATCCGGCAACTATCCCTATAAAGATTTGGAGGACTTACTTTCTGTTAATTTTATAGACATTAACGATAAATGCCTGCAATGTGCAATGTGGTGTTTGTGCGGAGTCCTGCCCTGTCGGTGCTATTGATTTTGAAAATAGTTTTTTTCTTGATAAAGAAAAATGCATCTTATGCTGTGCCTGCATCAAGCACTGTCCCGAAAACACCAGAACGATGAAAACCGGCATAGTCAAAGACATTGCAATACGTGTGAGTCAAATGTGTAAAGAACGAAAAGAACCGATATTTTTTTATAATTGCTGCCACGGCGAAGTCCTGGGCCTTATTCTCATTTATTGTGGGCCCGAGCGTTTATCATGGCGGGTCGCTACAATAAGGACATCCAGGAAAGAAACATGAGAGTTAAAATTGGTCCCGCCACTGCTATTGCCAACCACACCGTCGCTTTCAAAGGACCAAACCAGGAGCAAGTTAGATCTGTTGGATCATAAACGCCCCCACTGTTATTAGTTCTCAATTCTGTTGTGTCTTCAGGTTTAAAAATATAAATTAGAATTTTTGCTATTTGTTCTGTTTGCCTCATCGCACTCCTCATTTGGCTGGTTCCTTCCATTATTCTTAATCACTATCCATCAGCGATATAAAAATGACCCAGTAGCCAGTAGGGATGAATGATTTTCTATTCCTCAAGAATGCTTCAGCTATACTACTTGAATTCTGTGAGAAACCTATATACACTATAAGAACCATTTGAGACCTATTATAAACAACAAACACTATAATGTCAACACGGTTACTATATGAAACAGTCAATTCATGCTATTGCAAATAATCTTCGGAAAATTCGAGAGGAGAGAAATCTAAGCCTTGACCAACTTGCTGAACGTACAGGTGTCAGTAAGAGCATGCTGAGAAAAATTGAACTTGGCACATCCAGTCCAACAATATCAACAATTTGGAAGATTGCTAATGGGCTACGGGTTTCGTTTACATCGTTACTCAGGAATCCCGTTATTCAGGCTGAGGTCAGATCTTTCAAAGGCGAGCCTCCTTTAACAGGAGAGAATGAGCATTATCGAGTTTATCTATTAGTACCATTCGATCCAGAACAGCCTTTTGAGACATTTTATATTGAGATTGATCCGGATACTGTTTTTGATGGTACGCCACATGAAGGCAATGTTTATGAATATGTATATGTAACAGAGGGAGAATTATTGATTACGGTTGACGGAAAAGAGTTTCAAGTTAAAGAAAAAGAATTCATTCAGTTCTACGCTAACTGTCCGCATAAATATGAGTGCCTAAGTCCTCAAATGGCGTCTGTCATTATGAAAATCAGTTATGTCTCATAAAAAAGATCACCCTGATATCCTTCGGGATCTGCGTAAATTGGCGGTTTTATAGC
>JBARUR010000075.1:0-20208 GCA_049645845.1 Desulforhopalus sp.
TGTTTGATTCTTGCTCGTTTTTTCCAGAAACTCGACAAAGGGTTCATCGGTATAATGATACCGACTTCAGCCGGTTGCATCCTCACTAAAATAGCCATCCTGATGAGTGGCCGTACGCCGGTGATGGTCAATTATTCTACCGGTGCTGAACAGAATGCTAAATATGCTCAGATCAAGTGTGATTTTAAAACGATTATCAGCTCCAAGGCATTGCTTGAAAAAATTGAATGTCCCCATGTCGATGGAATGATCTACATTGAAGACATCATGGCTTCCATTACCTCCGGCATGAAAGCCAAAGCAGCTTTAACGGCAGCCCTCCCGGCTGCGCTGATTAAAAAGCTGGTTCACTGCGGTCAGGAGGATGATACTGCGGTTATTCTTTTCACCAGCGGCAGTGAAAAGGATCCAAAAGCAGTGCAGCTGACCCATAAAAACATTCTGTCAAACATTTGCTCGGTTTCACCGATTTTTGGTTTCCGGAGTGAAGATGTGTTCATGTGCACTCTCCCCCTGTTCCATGTCTTTGGACTGACGGTTAATCTCTGGCTGCCCATCTATCACGGCATGACGATGCTCACTTATGCCAATCCACTCGACTTCAAGAAGGTATGCGCCATTGTCCGGGAACAAAAAGCCACTTTTCTGGTAGGCACTCCCTCATTTTTCTGGGGCTATCTGCGAAAATCCGAAATGGGTGATTTTGATTCTCTCCGTATCGCTTTAACTGGAGCAGACAAGTGTCCGGATGCACTTCGGGAAGGTTTTTACAACAAACATTCTCTTACCGTCTACGAAGGTTATGGGGCAACGGAATGCTCTCCGGTTATTTCGACTAACACTCCCGAATTCAATAGACCCGGCAGTGTCGGCAAGCCGATTCCCGGAATCCAGGTGAGAATCGAAAATTACGAAACCGGCGAAGAATGCACTCCAGGACAAGATGGACGTATCCTGGTAAAAGGCAACAGCGTCATGAAAGGCTATTTTAACGATTTTGAACAGACATCTCTGCACATCCGTCGTGGCTGGTATGATTCCGGTGACATGGGAAACATCGATGAAGATGGCTACCTATGGCATGTAGGCAGATTAAAGAGATTCGTAAAAGTCGGCGGAGAGATGGTATCGCTCGTGAAAATCGAGGATGTGCTGGAAAAATACCTGCCGGAAGACAGTCATTGTTGTGTCGTGGAAATTCCCGATGCAATCAAGGGCGCTCGAATTGTCGCGGTGGTCACCACTCCTTTGGATGAAAAAACCATCCTCAAGCATATGGCACAACATCTTCCTCCGATTGCTCTTCCGAAAATTTTTCTTGTCTGGGAAACACTGCCGAAAATGGGCAGTGGCAAAATTGATTTCAGAACTATATCTGAAATGGCCAGGGAGCAGCTTACCCGTAAAAGTATCGCATAATTATGTTCTCTCCTTTAAAAAACAGCGGATTGCGATCTTTCCTTCGCAGCCCCATCTTTGATATTTTCCAGTTTATTCTGCTGATCACCATTTTATGTCTGCTGGCGGTGCACAGTGCCGAAAATATTGGTTACAACTGGCAGTGGTACCAAATTCCGCGCTACTTGTTTACAGCAACTGATTCAGGAATAGTTGCCGGTCCTTTGATCGAAGGTCTTAAAATAACCTTGCAGATCTCCCTGATAAGCCTGATCTTTGCTTTGGTTATCGGTTTGCTGACTGCAGTTTTTCGTCTTTCTAACTCTTTTGTCGCGCGATGGCTGGCTATCATTTACCTTGAAACCAGTAGAAACACCCCTCTCCTGATTCAGATATTTTTCATCTACTTTGTGCTCGGTCCAATGCTGGGGATTGAAAGAATGTTCGCGGCAATACTCGCCCTCAGCCTTTTTGAAGGTGCCTACGCCTCGGAAATTTTCCGCTCCGGAATACAGTCGGTTGACAGAGGACAAATCGAAGCAGCCGAAAGCCTGGGTCTTTCAACTTTTAATACCTATCGGCATATCATTCTGCCCCAGGCTATCCGAACAGTATTGCCACCGCTCACAAGCCAGGCAATCTCTTTAATAAAAGACTCTGCATTGGTCAGCACCATTGCTATTTATGACTTGACCATGCAGGGACAGGCGCTCATTGCCGAATCATATCTCACCTTTGAAATCTGGTTTACGGTTGCAGCAATATATCTTTCGATTACATTATTTTTATCCTTCATTGTTGGCATAATGGAAAAACGTCTTAGTTTACCGTGACATACAAGTTTATAGTCTTTTCAATTCCGTTGCAAAAAGGAGATAAAATGAAAAAATTCACTTTCTTTTTCCGTCCAGTAACTCTCACTCTTCTGCTGCTCTGCATGAGCAGTTTCAGTTATGGTGCAACCATTCTGCAGGATATTTCCTCTGCCAGTACCATCGAAACCGTTAAAAAAAGAGGAGTTTTGAAGGTTGGTATGGATATCTTTCAACCTTGGGCCATGAAAGATAAAAATGGCCGGCTTATCGGTTTTGAGATCGATGTTGCCACTCGACTTGCCAAAGATATGGGAGTAAAGGTTGAATTTATTCCTACCGCATGGTCAGGCATTATTCCAGCTCTTCTGACCGGCAAGTTCGATGTTATTATTGGTGGGATGGGGATAACTGCTCAGCGAGCCCTTCAAGTTAATTTTACTCAACCTTACGAATACTCAGGCATGAGCATTGTCGCCCACAAAAAGGTGGCTGCCGGATTCGATTCTCTAGAAGATTTCAATAAATCAGAAGTGCAGATTGCCGTGAAACTAGGCACGACAGCTGCCGCTGCTGCAAAAAGATTTCTTCCAAAGGCAAAACTGAGAATGTTCGACACAGAACCCCAGGCCTATCAGGAACTGCGTAACGGCAATGTCCATGCAGTTATCGGGAATGCTCCACGTCCGGCATATGAGGCAGTTGATTACAGTGAGACTCTTTTCCTGCCGGTGCAGGAAACCTTCACCAAGGAACCGATTGGTTTTGCCCTCAGAAAAGGCGATCCCGACAGCCTCGCTTTTTTCAATAGCTGGATTACCATTGTCTCTCTTGAAGGATGGCTGGAAGAACGTCATAATTATTGGTTCGGATCCAAGGACTGGATAAACCAGGTCGAGTAGACACCCCAATTTTATGCCGTTATGAATGAGCACGAATGAGGCGGGGTTACCTTTTCACTTTTTAAGTAATCCCGCTTTTCTTTATAACCCCTGCTCCATTTACTTTGAAGACAGCCGGACGATTCTCTATGCACGCAAAGAAACCCACAGTAACTCTACTCGATGGTCTTGTGCTCATAGCTATTATCGCCTTTTTTGCCTATATATGGTATCGGCTCTTCTTTTCTCTTAATTACAAATGGAACTGGGGCATTATCCCAACATATCTTGTTCGTTTTGACGCAGAAGAGCAGCGCTGGACCGCAAATGTTCTTTTAGAAGGATTACTCACCACCATCAAAATAAGTGTCTGGGGCACAATTATTGCCGCTTTGCTTGGTTTTTCGATCGGCTTGATGCGGGTTTCACCCCGTCTTTTTTTCCGGTTAATTGGCCGAACCTACATCGAATCGATCCGCAATACGCCTCCCCTGGTGCTGGTTTTTATCTTTTATTACTTTGTCAGCGACCAGTTGCTTAATTTTCTCAGGGTTGAAGAGTTTTTTAGGGCGAGCCCTGACCGGCTGCAGGATTTTCTTTCTTTTATACTTGCCGAACCCGGCCTCATTACTCCTTTTCTCTCAGGTGTTCTTACCCTCGCTCTTTTTCAGGGTGCCTATATTGCTGAAATCGTGCGTGCGGGAATCCAGGCGATCGATACCGGACAATGGGAAGCAGGACAGGCACTCGGTTTGACGAGATGGAAAATGATGCGACTGATCATTCTTCCCCAGGCTACACGAATTATGCTGCCGCCGCTTGCCAACGAATTTATCAATACCATCAAATGGTCATCCATTGTCTCTATCATTTCGATCCAGGAACTCACCTTTCAGGGCCTGCAGGTAATGGCATCAACCCAGGCGACGATAGAAGTCTGGATAACAATTTCTATTATGTACCTCATCCTCTGCCTTTTGCTCTCGATGGTAGTCAGGAGAATAGAAATCTATCTGAGACGGTCTGATCGGGTCGTTCTGCCCAGCCGTCGATTTGTTCCGTGAAGTATGAGTTACCAAAGGACATAGAATGGTTGCCGAGTCATCCCCTTTTTCACTTGCCAACGTCCGGCTCTTTATTGCCTTCCGGATTTTTTTTAATGCCAGGTTTTATTATCCTGTTTTTACCATTCTCTTTCTGGATTTTGGGCTCACCATTGAACAGTTCGCTCTATTAAATACCGTCTGGGCGATCACCATTGTCTGTGCTGAAGTACCCTCCGGCGCACTGGCAGATATTCTCGGGAGAAAATACCTCATTGTTGCAACCTCCCTCCTTATGGTCATGGAGATGACTCTTATAGCTTTCGTGCCCTTAGGAAACGGCAGCATCATTTTTTGGGCTTTTCTTATCAATCGGGTCCTGAGCGGTTTGGCTGAAGCGATGGCCAGCGGAGCCGATGAGGCAATCGCTTACGACACATTGGCGGCCGACGGCAAAGCTGATGACTGGCCCAAAGTGCTAAGCCTGCAGATGCGGCTGAGATCCATTGGTTCAATTATAACTCTCACCATCGGGGCACTGGTTTACGACCCGAATCTTGTTAACCAAATGCTAACCTGGTTCGGCACTACACTTATCCTGGACCAGCAGACGACCATGCGCTTTCCCGTCTACCTGACTCTCATTATGGCTCTTTTTGCCACGTTGACCGCATTCAGAATGGAGGAAAAATCAAAAGATCATAACGAAGGGACGATTACCAGGACAATTGCCGCACTGAGGATTACCTGGAAGGCCGGGCTATGGATAGCCAGGACGCCTTTTGCCCTGACCATCATTCTCATCGGCATGTGTTATGACCATATTCTGAGGATGATTGTCACCATGACCAGTCAATACTATCGCCTGATCCACCTGCCGGAAGCAAGTTTTGGTGTTATCGGTTCGACCATTGCGCTTCTCGGGCTTGTCGTCCCGAAGATTGCCGAGCACATGGCCGAGAAAAATTCACCCGCGGTTAACATGTACTGGGTGACCGGCATCAGTCTCATGGGACTTTTCGGGCTCACCGGCTTTTTTCCTTACTGGGGCCTGCTGCCAATGGCATTGATCTTTATCGCCTTGATGTTTGTCTCTTTTTTTACCAGCCACTATCTCAATCGGATAACTGAATCCCATCAACGGGCCACAGTACTCAGTTTTAAAGGATTGGCCTTCAATCTTGCTTACGGGTGGATCGGCTTTGGCTTTGCGCTGCTTATTGGCCACCAGCGAGCTGCCGTGCAAGCGAGTCACTCGGCATGGTCGGAATCGGCAATTGAAAACCTTGCCTTTATAAAAGCCATCGGCTGGTTTCCCTGGTATACCATTATCTGTCTTGGTTTGGTCCTTATTTTCTGTAGATACAGAATGGGAGCCGAATTGAGAACACCCGGGCAAATTAAATAAGTATTGATCACCTGGGATTAATTCTGCCTCCTTCAATCAGCTTGCACATAATACATCGAACATTTATAGTGATGAGCATTCAAATCGTAACCACCGGGGAGGTGATTTTCATGTTGAAAAGATTTTCCATATCACTCGAAGAAAAATTGCTGGATATTTTCGATGAGCACATTAAAACACGTAGTTACAGCAATCGTTCAGAGGCTATACGGGATTTGATCCGAAAAACTTTTATTAAAGAAGAATGGGAATCAGACAAGCAGGTTATGGGTGTCATCAGCCTGGTATATGACCATCACCAGCATAAGCTGCAGGAAAAAGTCACTGTCGTACAGCATGATTACCATCACCATATCGTCTCCACCACCCACGTTCATATGGACCACGACAACTGTCTGGAAGTTATAGTGGTGCGGGGGAAGGCAAAAGAAGTTCAGGAACTGGCCGACCGGCTCATAGCTCTCAGGGGCGTTCGTGATGGTAATCTTGCCATGTCCAGCACCGGTAAATCACTCCATTAATTTTCTTCACCCGTTTATAAAATAGGCAACATCCTTGATGAAAACGACCTCATTTGCTTCTGTACATGGTGGCCATAGCGGTCAATTCTGCCATCATGCAACCGACTCGCTGGAAGAAATTGTCCAGTTATATATTGCCAAACAATTTCCCTGGGTCGGCATCACCGAACACTCACCCGCCATCAGTGAGGAATTGCTTTATCCTGATCAGAGGGCTGCCGGATTGACACCGGAATTCCTCCTCAATCGTTTTGCAGATTACATGAAGGAATGCCGCAGGCTGCAACAAAAATACAGTTCGGAAATCCACATCTTTGCTGCAATGGAGATCGAAACCTACAGCGGCTATGAGGAGTTTATTCCTTTTCTGATTAATAGATTTAAGCCTGATTATATTGTCGGTTCCGTCCATTTTGTCGGTGATATGGGTTTTGATTATTCAAAGGAACAGTACGATCAAACGGTCGAGAAAATGGGTGGAATTGACCAATTATACTGTAGGTATTTCGACCTGCAATACGAGATGATCAAGCTTCTTCAACCTTCTGTAGTCGGCCATTTTGATCTCATCCGAATTTTTGATCCAGGTTACAAACAGAGACTTCTCCAGCCCGATATCATGGACCGGATCAAAAGGAATCTTAGGCTTATCCAGGAGCTTGACCTGATCATGGACTTCAACCTTCGATCACTCCTCAAAGGAGCGGACGAACCATACATTTCCAGGGTTATTTTAGAAATGGCACTGGAATTGGGTATCTCAATTGTTCCCGGCGACGATTCTCACGGCCTCACTTCCGTCGGTGCCAATATGGAGAAGGCCATTGCCATTCTCGAAGAGCTCGGATGTAATACCAACTGGCAACAGCCTAAATTGATTCATTACTAAAAGTTACTGACGACTACCGAATTGTCCGAAAATTACATTTCTGTGTTGTTCTGCTGTCTGTTCTATCAATTCCGAGGTTCTTTTCAAAGAACCTCATCACCATTATCCACTATTTTTTGGTTCTCACCCCTGTCAACAGCCAATCCAGCCAGCTTTTCAAAGTAAGGCACTGACACTTCCATAAACCTGGTATTCTTCTTGCAAACTCATACTAAGAATACGAATAACTCGTACTTAATGGGTATGGATAGAAAGCATAAAAAGCGAAAACTGTCCTCAGGATTGAAATGACCAGGAAATACCACATAATAGACACAACACTTCGTGAAGGCGAACAGACTCCCGGGCTGCTCTTTTCTCTGGCCGAGAAAAAATGTATTCTGGACGGATTGGTCAAAATAGGGATTACTGAGGCAGAACTCGGAGTGTCCTCACAACTCCATACCTGCTCAGGTCCTCTTATAAACTATTGTAGAACAAAACATCCAAAATTACAGCTGTCACTCTGGAGCCGGTGTAGAGAGGACGATATCAACCATGCATCCAAGCTGAATCCCGATATTTTATCACTCTCAATTCCGGTTTCCGATATTCACCTGCAGGACAGATTGCAAAAAGATCGTCTCTGGGCTCAAAAAAGAATGGAGACAAGTATTGATTTTGCAAGAAAGCAAGGACTCTCCGTATCGATCGGTTTTGAGGACGCAACGCGAAGTGACCCTGCATTTTTACTGAAAATGGCCAAAGCTGCGGAGCAGCATGGGGCGATGCGGATCAGGCTGGCCGATACGGTGGGCATAGCTACTCCTGCCCACATGGCAAGGCTTGTGACTTCTCTGATGATGTCTCTTACTAGTTGTCATGTGGCGGTACATACCCATAATGATTTCGGCATGGCGACCGCCAATGCAATAGCTTGCCTGGAGGCAGGAGCCTCATCTGTTGATGGTGTCGTTTTGGGTTTAGGGGAGCGGACCGGCTGCGCCCGTCTCGAGGAAATTGTCGGCTACCTCAGTCTTGCACAAGGAGTGAATGACTTTAAGCCGGAACACCTCAAACCACTTGCGCATTATGTGGCCGGGATATCCGGAAGGAGTATTGCAGGCAGCAGACCGATCATCGGGGCAGACATCTTTACCTGCGAAACCGGCCTGCATCTTCAGGGATTGCAGCGCAAACCACAAACCTACGAACCGTTCTGCCCTGAAAGAGTCCAGGCAGAACGGAAGCTTCTCTTTGGCTCAAAGAGCGGTCGACGTGCCATAATTCAGCACATGAAACATATTAACGCTGGTTTTCCCGAAGAACTCACCGATGCAGCGATCCAAACCATCAGGGACACTTCAACCAGGCGGCAGCGACCTCTTAATGATACAGAGATCAGTGATCTTTTACTCAAACCTTAAAAAAATAGTTTAGCTCTTTTAAATATTAGGTTTGAGCATTTTATTAAAGAAAGGATTCATAACGATTCAATCCGTATTTTTTAATTCGATACCCAATCTGCCGTTCACTCAACCCCAGTTCCCGCGCTGCCCTCACCTGCACCCAGCCGTTACGCCGGAGGGCTGCTTCAATTTCTGCACGTTCGATGTCCTGAAGGGATTTGCGAGTAAAGGCCGGTTGACGGTTTTCTCCTTTCTCCACAACCTCCTGTGCTTTATCCTGCTTCATTTTTTCCAGAGAGAACAGATTTGACGGCAGATCACTGAGGCTGAGCCGGTCTCCTTCTGCAAGTATAACCATACGTTCAACCAGGTTCTGCATCTCCCTGACATTTCCCGGCCATGCATAATTAATGAAGAAATCAAGCAACTCAGAAGTTATTTTGATATCTCTCCCATTCCGCTCATTGCTCGTATTCAGAAAATGGCTGAATAACAAAGGAATATCTTCCTTTCTGTCCCGTAGAGGCGGCAACACAATGGGGACAACATTGAGACGGTAATATAAATCTGCTCGAAATTGACCGTTGGCAACAGCCTGTTCCAAACTAACATTAGTTGCTGCAACTATCCGCACATCAATAGTAAAAGTTTTGGAACCGCCGATTCTTTCAAATTGTTTTTCCTGTAGCACCCGGAGCATCTTTGCCTGCAGAGACAAAGGCATTTCGCCGATTTCGTCTAAAAATATTGTCCCCTCGTTAGCCAGTTCAAATCTTCCCGGACGGGAAGCATGGGCTCCGGTAAATGCGCCTCTTTCATGCCCGAACAATTCACTCTCCAGGAGGGTTTCCGGCAGAGCCGCACAGTTTATCTTGATAAACGGATTGTCCTTGCGGCGGCCGCCCTCATGGATAGCCTTGGCAACCAGTTCTTTACCGGTACCTGACTCTCCAAGCAAAAGCGCTGTCACATTGCTGCTGGAAATTTTATCTATAACACTAAACACCTCCTGCATCGGTTTTGAATGGCCAATGATGAAATGGCCGCGATGTACGTGGTGAAGTTTTGCTTTTAACGTTGCATTTTCCTCAATGAGCTTGGCCTCTTTTTTTTCTATCTCCCGGTGGAGTGTCACAAACTGGGCGATCAAGGTCGCAAGAACTGTCAGAAAACGGATATCTTCTTCAAAAGAGACATCATCGGCAAACAATCGATCTACGGTGAGCACTCCTTCCGGAGTTCCCTTGACCATTACCGGAACACCGATAAACGATATTTTGCTCTTTCTGACTTTTGACCGCGCACCGGTCCTATTAAGGAAAAGCGGCTCGCTATTAATATCCGGCACCACAAAGGGTGAACGAGTCTGAAAAATCTGCCCGCAGACTCCTTCATCAGGACGGTAAACACCCCGCATTTCTTCAACTTCCGATAAACCGCAGGAAGCTTTGATCATGAGTTTCTGTTTCGCCTTGTCAAAGAACAAAAGGGTTGCCCGTTCCATTTTCATGGTGTCGTTGAGAACTCCCAGGATGCGCGACAGAGTATTGTTTAAATCAACCGCTGTTCCTATAAGCTCTGTGATTCGATACAGGGCTATAAGCTCTATACCCTGAGTAGCTGCGTGTTCATTCGATGAAATACCTTTGAATGACTCCATTATTTCTTCACCCACTCCCTCTATCATTTTTTACTGGTCGCTGTCGAGGCACTCATTTATCAGCAAACTCAGCGTTAAAATCTTTCGCTACACTAAATAAGCAAGGACCATTCCACTCTCCATATGTACTTGTTTTTACATGTATTATTTCATTATTTCTTCTACTGGACATTTTTTTGAGGCTCATTTTCACACAGATTTGTTTATGCTTACACACCTATATGACATTTATGTATTATTATTGCTTTTACTTTTTCACCTGTAGATAAATACAATTTGCCTTACCTTTTTGTCGCATTCCCACCAAAACTGTTCCCTGTGTCGGATGATATTTCTAGACATTTCCTGCCCACTGCCTTTTCTATCCTATTGATTTTATATTGTTTATAACCATTAAAGACAATTGGCACAACCTTTGCTCATAGAAGAACAACCCAAACAGAAAATGTCTTTCCCGGTTCTAACAGTTTCGAATCGGTGGTTGTTTTCCGGGAACTGAGAACCAGAGCAAAAAAGGAATACATAAACACCACAACATTTAAGGAGATCACAATGAGGAAGGTGGCAATTTACGGTAAAGGCGGAATTGGTAAATCTACAACTACACAGAATACAGTAGCAGGTCTTGCAGAAATGGGACGGAAAGTAATGGTCGTCGGTTGTGATCCAAAAGCCGACTCAACCCGGCTGCTGCTTGGTGGACTGGCACAGAAATCAGTACTCGATACCTTAAGGGAAGAAGGTGAAGATGTTGAACTCGCTGATATCAGAAAAGAAGCATATGGCGGAACCTGGGCAGTTGAATCAGGTGGACCGGAACCGGGTGTTGGCTGTGCCGGCCGGGGAATCATAACAGCAATCAATATGCTTGAGTCCTTAGGAGCCTACGAAGAAAGCGAAAATCTCGACTACGCCTTCTACGATGTTCTCGGCGATGTTGTCTGCGGTGGCTTTGCGATGCCCATCAGAGATGGCAAGGCTGAAGAGATTTACATCGTTGTTTCGGGTGAGATGATGGCTATGTACGCAGCAAACAACATCTGTAAAGGAATCATGAAATTTGCCCAGTCCGGTCGTGTTCGACTCGGCGGTCTTATCTGTAATTCAAGAAATGTTGACAACGAGAAAGAGATGATCCAGGAACTTGCCAAAAAGCTTGGCACCCAGATGATCTATTTTGTGCCCCGCGATAATGACGTTCAACGGGCGGAAATCAACAGAAAGACGGTAATAGAATGGAATCCCGAACTCCCACAGGCTGATGAATACCGGGGATTGGCTAAGGCCATTGATGAAAACAAGACTTTTGTTATTCCCACACCGCTGGAAATCGAGGATCTGGAACAACTGCTGCTCGACTTTGGCCTACTTGAATCAGTTTAAGAAGAAAGACTAAAAGGAGAATACTACAATGATGATCATGATCAGAGCCATTGTTCGGCCGGAAAAAGCAGATGACGTACTTGCAGCACTCATGGATGCAGGATTTCCGGCAGTAACCAAATATTCTGTCACCGGCCGTGGCAAACAACGGGGTATCAAAATCGGTGAAGTAACCTATGACGAAATTCCTAAAACCATGTTGATGAGCGTCGTCAAAGCCGAAGACAAGGATTTCGTTATCGCTACCATTATGGATGCTGCACGATCCGGAATAAAAGGCGCGTTCGGGGACGGTAAAATTTTCGTCGCTGACGTTCAGGATGTCTACACCATAAGTTCAGGAGTAAAAGAGGGCCTGACGGAAGAGGTGGCGGCATGAAAGAGGTTATCGCCATAGTCCGCATGAATATGATGAACAAAACCAAAACTGCTATCACCGCCGCAGGAATTAACGCCTTTTTTGCCCACGAAGCCCAGGGACGCGGCATTGGTTTTGTTAATCGAAAGTTGGTCAAAGGCGCCGAACAGGGCTACGAGGAAGCAGCGGCATTGCTCGGCGAAAAAGGCAATCTCTACCCCAAAAGAATGGTCACAATTGTCGTGAACGATGATCAGGTTGATGATGTGATCGAAGCGATTATTACGACCAACCAGACCGGTAAACCTGGGGACGGCAAGATCTTTGTCATGCCGGTGGCCGACAGTGTTCGAGTACGAACAGGCGAAAAGGGTACGAAATCAATAGGATAGGCTCCAAGGAGACACATCATGGGAAAAGCACAGACACTGGTGCAGTGGGATCCCCACAACATCAAAGAGAAACTACTGGAAAAGTATCCTCCAAAAGTTGCCCGAAAACGCGCCAAGCAGATAATGATCAATGAGGCGCTGGAGAATACTACTCCGGAAATAGTGGCCAACGTCAGGACCATACCCGGCATCATCACCATGCGCGGCTGCACCTATGCCGGCTGCAAAGGCGTCATCATGGGGCCGACGAGCGATATCGTCAATCTGGTGCACGGCCCGATAGGATGCAGTTTTTACGCCTGGCTGACCCGGCGCAATCAAACCGACGGCATAAATGACACCGACGCTAATTACATCCCATATTGCATGTCAACCGACATGCAGGATTCGGATATTATTTTTGGCGGAGAGAAGAAACTGGCAGCAGCAATTCAGGAGGCGTACGACCTGTTCCACCCAAAGGCAATTGCTGTTTTTGCCACCTGCCCGGTTGGCTTGATCGGTGATGATATTCACCAGGTCGCCAGAAAGATGAAGGAAAAGTTCGGTGACTGCAATGTGTTCGCTTTCAGCTGTGAAGGATATAAGGGTGTCTCGCAGTCAGCCGGTCACCATATTGCCAACAATCAGGTTTTCACCCACATTGTCGGTAAAAGCGAAGAAGAGAAAACGGAAAAATTTAAAATAAACCTGCTGGGCGAGTACAACATCGGCGGGGATGGTTTTGAGATCGACCGCATCTTTCATAAATGCGGGATAACCAACATTTCGACTTTTTCCGGTAACTCAACCTACGATAAATTTGCTTCCTCCAACCAGGCCGATCTGAGCTGCGTCATGTGCCATCGCTCAATCAATTATGTGGCTGACATGCTTGAAACAAAATACGGCATTCCATGGATCAAGGTCAATTTTATCGGAGCCGAAGCGACAGCAAAATCACTCAGGAAGATTGCCCAGTATTTTGGGGATCAGGGACTTATCGATCAGGTTGAAAAAGTTATTGCCGAAGAGATGCCGGAAGTCGAGGCAGCATTAAAAGATGTTTTTCCACGCACCAAGGGAAAAACAGCAATGATATTTGTCGGCGGCTCCCGTGCCCATCATTACCAGGAATTGTTTAATGAGATGGGCATGAAAACTATTTCCGCAGGCTATGAATTCGGCCATCGTGACGACTATGAAGGGCGGGAGGTTATCCCAAACCTGAAAGTCGATGCGGACAGCAGGAACATCGAGGAAATAAAAGTTGAGGCTGATCCTGTTCTCTACAAGCCGAGAAAGACACCGGAAGAAATAGCAGCTCTGGAAAAAGACGGATTAGAATTCAAATCATATGAAGGCCTTAACCCTGATATGGAATCCAATACCATTGTCGTTGACGACCTCAACCAATATGAAGCTGAAAAACTGGTCGAACTGATGAAACCGGACCTCTTCTGTGCTGGAATAAAAGAAAAATATTCTATTCAGAAACTGGGTGTACCAATGAAACAGTTACATAGCTACGATTCGGGCGGACCTTATGCAGGCTTCAAAGGGGCGGTCAATTTTTATGCAGAGATTGACCGGCTGGTCAACAGCAAAATCTGGAGCTACATGAAGGCTCCATGGCAGGAAAAGCCGGAACTTTCCGCAACCTACGTTTGGGAATAACCATCGTGGTGCTTTTAAAAATATAAGATGAAGAGTTTTTACTCCATCAACGGGAAGGTAAGACAATGTTACTGAGACATACACCAAAAGAAATTACAGAGCGCAAGGCTCTGATGATAAACCCGGCAAAAACATGCCAGCCGATCGGCGCCATGTATGCCTCCCTGGGAATAAAGGGATGTCTGCCCCACAGTCATGGTTCCCAGGGTTGTTGTGCCTATCACAGAAGCACATTGACCAGGCACTATAAAGAACCGATTTCTGCTGCAACCAGCTCCTTTACCGAGGGCGCATCGGTCTTTGGCGGACAGGCCAACCTGGTTCAGGCAATCGACAATATCTTCACAGTCTACGAGCCTGAGGTTATAGCGGTCCATACGACCTGTCTGTCTGAAACTATCGGCGATGATCTGCCGCAGATTTTTGACAAAGCCACAAAAGAGAACAAGGTGCCGAAAGGAAAAACCTTGCTTGGTGCTCCAACTCCAAGTTACGTCGGTTCCCATGTTACCGGGTTTTCCAATATGGTCAAGGCCATGGCAGCTCTGGCAGAGCCCTCAGCTAAAAAGAACGGCAAGATCAATGTCATTCCCGGTTGGGTAGAGCCATCGGATATGGAAGAAATTAAACGGCTTGCCGCTTTAATCGGAGTGAAAATAAATATGTTCCCGGACACCTCGGGGGTGCTCAACGGTCCTCTTACCGGTGAATACAAGATGTTCCCGGATGCCGGAGCAACAATCGAGGACATAAAGAACAGCGGCAGCAGTATCGGGACCTTAGCTCTTGGTGAATGGTGTTCTGCAGATGCAGCAAGACTGCTCGACACAAAATGCAAGGTACCATGCTCTATTCTCGACATGCCCTTTGGCCTGCAGGCTACCGATCGTTTTATCGATGCCCTCAGAACCGTTGCAGGCACTTCGGTACCCGAAGAAATCGCAGTAGAAAGAGGCAAACTTCTGGATCTTATTTCGGATATGCACCAGTACTTTTACGGCAAGAAAGTTGCCCTGGTCGGTGACCCCGATCAGGTAATTGCGATGACGGAGTTTTTGGTCTCAATTGATATGTGTCCAATCCATATCATTACCGGAACACCAGGTAAAAAATTCGAGACACGAATTAAAGAGATTACCAAAAACTCTGACTGCGAAGTCAATGTTAAAGCCAAAGGCGACATGTTCCTTCTGCACCAGTGGATCAAAAATGAACCCGTTGACCTGATCATCGGCAACACCTATTGCAAGTACATCGCCAGAGACGAGGACCTGCCTTTTGTACGCTGGGGATTTCCGATTCTCGACCGCCAGGGACATCAGCACTTCCCGACAGTTGGCTATAAAGGCGGATTGCGTCTACTCGAGCAGATTCTCGGAGTTCTACTGGATCGAAAGGACCGAGACGCCCCTGAAGAAAAGTTTGAACTGGTTCTATAAGCCATAATCGCAGCAGCAGCGTGTCAATAATTTCGCTGCTGCTTTTGCCAACTTAGGTGGAAAAAATGAGTGTGATATCCCTTGCAGAACATAAAGACTCCTGTTGTTCGGAAAAAACGAACAAATCCGGGAGAGTTATCCATCTGCCTGTTGCACCTCAGGTCGTTGCCCGAACCCGTTTTTCCCCGCCCCCTCCTGCCCGCAGCCTGAGTATTATGGTTCCGGAAGCATTGGAGTATCTCGATGCAGTAATGATGGAAAAGGAAGGGAATATCTCCATGGCGGCCATTACCGGACCGGGAGATCCTCTTGCCACTCCGGATATAACAATCAACACAGTACAGCGTATTCGGGAAAGGTATCCACAACTAAAGATCGGCCTGAAAACCATGGGGATAGGCAGCGAGAAACTCGCAGGAGATTTAGCTCTTGCTGGAGTGGATTATCTGGAAATACAGGTAGATGGAGTTCGATCTGCAATTCTTGAGAAAATTTATGCCTGGATCAGGCCGGGATTGAAGACCCTGAAAATTTCCGACGCTGTTTCCCTCCTCCTCAAAGAGCAGCGAAACGGTATACCGGCATTGAAGTTTCACAATATCACTGTGTCTATTCTTACCACGCTCTATCCTGGGTACAATATCGATCATGTGCCCAAGATAGCTGTCGAATTGATGGAACTGGGCGCAGACAGCATAGCTCTCATTCCATATAAGCCGGAACCGGGAGTAGAGGTTGACCTCGAGAGCCCAGGTTGTCAAATTCTCCGGGAAACTGCGGATAAGGTGCGCAAACACCTGCCCATTGTCGAACCCGTCCTGGTACAGTCGTCAGAAGACAGCGACAAAGGCCCGATTTCCGGAGCAACACTCACCCCACAACCTACAAAGGAACGGCCCAATGTAGCCATTGTCAGTTCAAATGGAATCGATATTGATCTGCACCTTGGGCAGGCCATTCGTTTTTTAATATATGGTCCTCGCGAAGACGGCCTCACCTGTCTTCTTGAAGCCAGAAATGCCCCGGCACCCGGCACCGGCAAAAACCGTTGGCAGCAAGTGGCTGCAATTCTGAAAGATTGCTTTATCCTTCTTGCGGCCAGCGCTGGGGAGACTCCACGCAGGGAACTTGCTGAAACCGGCCTAAAAGTCAGTATTTCTGAAGACAACATAGAAGGCATCGTCGATGTTTTATATGGTGGCGGCAAAAAATGTAACAAAGATAAAAAGTGAAATTTCCCGTTAAAATTTGAAAAGGAGTACATAATGGCTCTACCCGAGAGACAGGTTTTGCTTTGCCAGAGTTTTAGATCAAAAGGCGATCCAAAAGGCATCTGCCATAAACAGACCGACGGTTTTTTACAGTATATCGAAGAGGAAATTCTTGATCGCGGCCTGGACATGCAGGTTGTTGCTACAGGCTGTCTGAAGCAGTGTGAATCCGGACCAATTATGGTTATCCAGCCGGATAACCTGTGGTTCAAGGGAATTGACAGCGAGGCGGCGATCGATGCGGTTTTGGATGGACTTGAAGATGGGGAGCCTCCAGAGGATCACCTCATCAAATAAAAAGAACGGATACCAATGATTCTCCAGGCAAAGAAAGAAGATACCGACGGTATGGTACTGCTTTTACATCAACTTTTCGGCATAGAAGAGGACTTTGAGTTTGATGCTGCACGACAGAGAAAAGGACTGGATCTTCTTCTTGATTCAACCAGTTCCGTTATCATGGTTGCCAAAGAGAATGATTCGGTCATTGCCATGGGTACAGCTCAATTGCTCATTTCGACAGCTGAGGGCGGGCTGTCTTTGCTGATTGAAGATGTTGTGGTTATGCCATCCCGCCAAAAAAGAGGCATTGGTTCAAAGATCCTGCAAGCCCTGGGAGACTGGGGGGCCGAAAGAGGAGCCAGACGAATGCAGCTTCTGGCCGATCGGAGCAATTCTCCGGCCCTTGATTTTTATCATAACCAGGGCTGGCAACAAACCCAACTCATCTGCCTGCGAAAATTTCGCAGAGAGGAAAGGACATGAACATTGTACAAATTGACAACTGGCGCGACTATCGCCGGGACGGTGAACAGTTCTTACATACGGCCACAGAAGCGCATAACAAGCAGAAAAAAGCCTTCTCAACGGACACCCTTTACAATGTGACCTGTATGGCTATAGAGAAGCTTATCATGGCCTTTTTGATGAAAAACGGCGATCTTGCCGAAAACCATACCATGGCCGATCTTCTCAGGGCATTGCAGCTCCACCTTGGCGATATTCCTGATTTGGCTGAAAAGTTGATGTATTTGGATACATTTCAGGAGATATGCTCTCTTGATGAATATACCATCCATGTTCCAACTGAAGAAGATGTCGTGAAAATGCTGGCCATTGGCGAGGATGTAAGGGCAGCGCTGCAGCCACATCTTTATGACCAGGTTTTACCTATAACCCAATAACTCATAACTAACCGGGATTAAGTAATGGAAAAAGAAACTTTGGAAAAGATTTTTGAATATGCCTCGATGCCTGTACACGGCACCCTTTCAAGAAAAATCAGAAAAGGTGTCAAACTTCAGGTAAATGAAGGCAAGACTTACGAAAGTGCAGTGCTGTTTCTGGGTGACGGCTTTATTCGGGTTACCGAGCAGAAAGACAAAGAAGCCATTAATACCTATTACGGCTGGGACAAAATCTATTCAATTCGGACACTCAGCATTGCCGAGTGAGGCAAGCCTTCTTTACTCTTTTGTTATGGAGAACACGATGACAAGTCCCCAACAGGTTCCATACAGACCCCTTGGAATCATTAAAACCATTATGGAAAATCTGGGTTTTGAAGTGACCCACTGCTATGAAGATCTTGTTTTCGTGGAACACAATGCATTTTTGTTGCGTATGGAAGAAAAAGGCGAGAAAGTCAGCCTGCTCTTCAATACGGAATCGGACGAAGACAAACGTGCTGAAATAGCAGGTCTTATTAAAAATGAAGCAGCAAAACACCACATCATCACATCCTGTCCGGGAACCTACCAAATGACTCCCAATGAGACAGATGGTACGATTAACCTGGAGTTTCAGGAATCTTAAAATACATTATCATCATCAGTATTTAACAACTTCTGGTGATGATAATTGATTATATAAACTTACTGCGAAACATGAAAAACACTGCCCCCACGAGACATAATCCAGCCCACAAATAATCCATTTTCAGCGGTTCTTTTAAATACATTACCGAAAATGGTACGAAGATTGACAAGGTAATGACTTCCTGCAATATTTTCAGCTGGCCGACGTTTAAAACCGTATAGCCGATTCTATTCGCTGGAACCTGCAGGAGATATTCCAGCAGCGCTATCCCCCAGCTTACAAAAGCAGCAATTATCCAAGGCTTGTTATTCAATTCCTTTAGATGAGCATACCAGGCAAAGGTCATAAAAATATTACTGCAGAACAGTAAGGTTATTGAGATCAGGATGGGTCGCATGCTATTTTGTACTTCCTAAGGAATATTTTTAATAAATAAATCGGTTGTACCCGATGGCATTTTAATCCCTTAACGAAAGAGCAGGGATTTCATTCGTGCCGGCCAAAGCCGTGGACTGAGCAGTCTTGTGTAAGCCGACCAGCCGCGCTGCACCTGGGTGTCCTGCAATCCGCCATAGATCGATACATTATGAACAGCAATAATGATATGAATTTCTTCTTCTGCTGCTGGTAATTTTCCTATCAGGCGGGAACCATATTCTTTTGGCGTTTCGGAAGGGACAAGTGCCAGTCCGCTCATTGCTCCCCAGGCCATGAGCGAAAGATAGAGCTGAACGGGATCCCGGTTTCTTTTACCGCTGTTCCGTATTTTGTTCCAGCACATCATGATTATGACAATCAATTTGTGCATCAGCTTCCGGAACTGCTGCCAAGGACTGGAACTCGATTCCACGGCATCACCGCGTCTTGAAAGCCACCAGCCAAGCTGCAGGATCACTAATGCGCACAATGCAAAAACAAGCAAAATTCCCAGACCGGCGGCGAGAAAGAACAGAATGTTCTGCAGGAGCACCACCCACCCCTCCATCGGTTGGTTTGCAATATCCTGAAGCTGAAGCTGCTGTGATGAACTGGAAACGGCCGGGTCGGATATTTGCTGCCTATGGCCGAACAAAAACATCAGGATACGCAGCAGGAATTCACCTATCGGAGTGGTAACCGTTTTCAAAACAGCTACACCTGTCTCTGCGGCGACAGTCAAATAAGGCAGAAAGAGAGCGGCAACACCGCTGCCCAGCAGCAAAAAAAGAGTGAGAAAACTGAGTATTACACCAATGCCTCGAAAGCCGGTAATAAAATCGCTTTTTCCCTGAACAGCACATCGGGTCAGGCAAAAAGCCGGAACACTGAAGGCAAAAAAGGAAAAAAGGATCCGAGGCAAGGAAAGTTCCGTGAGAATTATGTCTCCTTCAACTAAAATCAGCACTTCGATCAGGTGGAGCAGAAGCAGGGCTATCACCCCAAAATCAAAATGATTGGAGACGGTAAGATAGTTTCTTGGCAGAACAGCCAACCTTGTTGCTGCTATCCAGAAAGCGATGCACCAGAAAAGCGCGACTGCCTGCATCAACCATCCGACCGGAGCCCTGGGCGTGGTAAAAAATTCTTTTATCCAGGCCGCATCAAAGAATGAATAATCGGAATTTCCCATTTCATATGTTAATACGGCGCAGGCGAGAATCAAACAGACTAAATGTGCACCGCCGATCTGATAATACCGCCACCCACGATGATGGTGCGTCAGCGTCAGCAGCGTTGCCAGGCAGGCGACACTCAGTATTGTCATCTGCGGCAAAGGCTGGTTAAAGCTGCTCAGCATGGTCAATGACGCCCAGCCATACAGCCAGCTGAAATCCATGCCCAGAATCGCCACCAGGATGAACCATTGCCTCTTTTCAGTCATGCCTGCGAAGCCTCCAGCAGTAGTTGATCC
>JBARUR010000076.1:0-1816 GCA_049645845.1 Desulforhopalus sp.
GTGTATCGTTGAGCTGAACGGCAATCAAGGAAGTGAATCTGTCAAAACCCGAATGCTTTTTCTTGAACCTTCGCATGATATCCTGGAAGGTCGCAGCAACAAAGAAATACTGTTGCTTCAAGCGCAGCTCCTGTCCGGCATAATTATGGTCAGGGGGATAGAGAACCTTGGAAATGGTCTCGGAACTTACCTTCGACTCAACGGCTTTTATATAGTCGCCTCTGCCGAAATCAGTGAGATCCAGCTCTCTTGAGGCAAAAGCCGTCCAGAGCCGCATATTGATAACATGATCATTTTTATAGCCCGGCACCATGATATCACTGGGTTTGGCCATGACGTCCTTAGTATTTATCCACTTAGTGCGATATCTACCGTCTTCATCTATATAGCTGGTTACATCGCCGAAAAATTGAATTTTAAAGATCGGCATCTGGCGCTCGAACTCCCAGGGAGTTCCGTTTCGCAGCCAGTTGTCCGGCCCTTCGACCTGATAGCCATCCACCAGTTTCTGGAAAAAGAGGCCGTATTCATAACGAATCCCGTAGCCATAGGCCGGAATTTTGAGGGTAGCGATGGAATCCATAAAACAGGCGGCCAATCGACCAAGGCCACCGTTTCCAAGGGCGGCGTCTTCTTCCTGGTCCCTGATCTCCGACATATCAAACCCCAGTTCTTCAACGGCTTGTTTGGCATCTTGAAAAATGCCGAGGTTGGTCATGCTGTTGCCAAGCGATCTGCCGATCAGGAATTCGAGTGACAGATAATAAACCCGCTTTTTTTCCTGTGCATAAAACGTTTTTTGGGTAGCAATCCATTTCTGCACCATCAGATCGCGCATTGTATAAGCCAGAGCTCTATAGACATCCTGAGCACCGGACCTTTCCGGGTCCCGCCCCTGAAAACTCATCAGATGGTGGATTATGTTTTCTTTTATGGCATTGACAGTCGACGGGAAGGCAACAGTCGGCCAGGTTGCGCCGTCTTTATCGATCTGACTTTTAACTCTTTCCATCACCTTCATATTCAATCCTCCAGAGGATATTAGTCACAGTATTAATCACCGGCAAATTACTAGCTATCGGGAATGAATCCCACTCCAATGACCCGGAATCTAAGCTAGACAAATGCCTGAAACAGATATATCTATTGTTTTGACAAAGACATACACAGAACATCGAGCTCTTGATATGCCCAGTGCCGGAGCCCGTATTTTCACAAAATTAACCCTTGATAACAAGAAAAGAATTTTCAAGGGTACCAAAACAGTAGAATAAACAATATGGTGTTGACTATAAGGCACATAGCCGAATTGGCTACACCATCGTCTTGTATTTTGACATTTTTCTATGAACAGAAACTAATGTTGCGGCAAATCATAAATTACCACTAGACCGCATACCACCAAGTGGTATACAGTGCGGTGAATGATATCACAAAAAAATAACTGAGGTTATATGGCACAGAATAGGACGAAAGAAAATGTCGGGGCAACCGGGAGCAAAAAACAATCAAATAAGCTCCTTACGTATTTTATTATTTTTGTCTTCGGTTTTCTGGCGGGAGTAGCTTTCACCGTTATCAAAGGCAAAACCCCGGATCCGGCAACATCGACCGTAACCGGAGAGCAAGCCCCGCACAGCGATGACATTCATAAGGCCATTCTTAATCTTGAGGCTGAAGTGACTGCCAATCCTGAAAACTTTCAGAGCTGGGTTCGTCTCGGTCATCTCTATTATGATACCGATCAACCTGAAAAGGCGATAGCGGCCTATAATAAATCCCTTGAACTGCATTCGGGTGATGCCAACCTGCTTAC
>JBARUR010000077.1:0-26378 GCA_049645845.1 Desulforhopalus sp.
GCCGTGCTTTTTCGTATTCTTTGTTCAGCTTTAGCAATATATACAAGAGAAAAATAACCAGTGGCGGCAATGAGCATCAAAAAAATCAGCATCAGGGTAAACGCAAGGCTGAATTTGCCTGTAATTCCTAACCTGTTCCATTTTTGCCTGCCAATTTTCATATTCTGTTTGCCAGGGACTATTAGTTAGAAGTATAGGAAAAAACGACATTGGCTAGCAGACCTTCGAGCCCAAGCGAGGGATTCTCGAGATGCAGTACATCAAAGGCAGGACGGGTACAGTCACCAAACCGATTACAATTAAGCGTACCGGTAACTCCCTTGAAATGCGAGGTATTATACAGTTGTTCCCGCAAGGCCTTGCGACCGATATGCAACGTGCCGTCTTCGTCCCGAATCGCAACCCTATCAATTGCATGAACGAGAAGGTCCGCGGCATCATAACCGCTGAGATAATAACTTACTGTAGGTTGTTCCTTATATTTTTCTTCATACGCAGCAGCCAATTGTTCAACGGCGGGCCCCTTCGGACTACTGGGGCCTACAAAATACATTCCTTTGGCAAGCTCGCCCGCTTCTTCAAGAAAGCTTTTCTGAATTAAAGCGCCATCACTTATCAGGAGTGTGGATTCTAGCGCAGATAAGGCCCGTGCCTGCCGCAGAATATTGATGCCTTCATCTTGAAATAATGGGAAAAATAGTACCTGGGCTTGAGAATGTATAACTGCAGTCAGAACCGGCTCCATTTCTGTTTCGCCTTTATTGATCGCGGTATCGAGTACAATTTCTCCACCTAGCGCAGTAAAGGCTTTACTGAAGCTTTCGGTCAAGCCTCTGGTATAGATATCATTGTCATGTATTGTCGCTGCTCTTTGCAAACCAAGCTGCTTAAAAACATAGCCCGCCGCAGCCTGACCTGCATGTTCCTCGTTTGCGGCGGTACGGAAATAACCAGGCTGCCAGTCAGGAGCAGCCAGACCGGCGATAGAGGTGAGAAAAGGCGCAGAATTGTTGCCGGAAATCATCGTCAGGCCGGCCGATGATATGGCTTTTGAAGCGGTAGCTGCAGCACCGGAACAGGTCGTGCCGAAGATGGCAATAGTCTGTGGGTCAGCAATGATTTTTAGAGCAGCGTTGGCTCCTCCTTCCGGCGTACATCCGGTATCTTCAATCTGTAAAGCAACAGGATGGTCCAGAAGGGAATTGCCTCTCTTGTCAAGAACGAGTTCCAGCCCTCTTGTCTGAGCTTGACCAAGCGGAGCGACCTTGCCGCTCAACGCCTGCAAAACTCCAATTTTTACTGGTTCTCCAGAGCCAATAACTATACAGCCAAGGGGATCGGTACATTCTTTAGATGATCTTAATTCACTGCAGGAACTGAGAATTACGGCAAGGAACAGAACAAGCGGGATCATAAATTGTGCAATGAGCATGGAGCTCTCCGTTTAAAATCACAACGTTATAACAAGACGTTCGGACCGGTGTAATTTTCATCACCCCAAACTCTACAGGATAGATGTTTTAAGGTCAAACACCATTAACATTTACGTCAATTTATTGTGAGGTTATTACATTATTTTCTATTAATGTGTGAACGAAATATAGCTGCAATGTTTCATTCTGCATCTTGCTACCATCAACAACTGTCTTAGTTTATGATAATCCCTAACCCGGATTCAGCAAAAATGCGCTCATAGCCTCAGACCTCAATACTCATAAGGAAAAACAGCATGAAAAAAATTATTCCATTACTCATTATTTTTACATTTCTGACTTCCATACCTCTTTTCGCCGCTTCTGTACCAATAATGAAAAAGGATGAATTAAAATCCCTTCTTGGCTCAGAAAATCTGGTTATCCTGGACGTTCGTTCGAAAACGGACTGGAGTGCCAGTGAATTCAAGATTAAAGATGCCGTACGAGTTGATAACGGTGATCTCTCTCTTGTCAGAAACTATCCCCCAAATAGCATCTTTGTTCTTTATTGTGCATGACCGAACGAAGGTACAAGTGCCAGTTTGGCACAAAAACTTATCAAAGAAGGATACAAGAATATTTACGTCCTCAAAGGCGGCTGGCGTGAATGGTATGAAAGTAAATTTCCTGTTGAAGAAATATAATATTCCGACGAAGATAAGGAATATCTTACAGCGCAACATCAATAAAAATAGCCTGCATTCTCTGCTTAGCATACATGAGCCTGGTGCAGGTTAGACGCCTCTCTTTTAAATTTTCTTTTTTGAAGCAAGCAAAAACCGGGCAGACAGTCAGTGTGAGGTTTTATTGTCAATCGACGAGGTGATGCCTTCGATGCTGGGAAGGAAGACAACCGTTCTACAGGCGGCGAAGCGTGCCGGTCAAGCGATAGAACGACAATTTGCGCTTCTGGAAACGGAACCTGGAGTAGGCAGGCCGTTTGACGATCTTCCAGAATTTCGCGAAGCCTTCAGGCATCAAAAAGAAGCGGGCTACTGATAATTACTAACGATGGGTCTCTCAAGCAGCATTACGATATTTTGTTTCAAATGCATTCGGTAAATATACCTCACTCTTTCTCAGCACAACGGTTGGGCTGCAAGCTTATCCACCAAAGAAATAATAACGAAGCCACACATAGATCATGGCAATAAAAACAGTGATTGCGGTAATAGGCATTCCATATGCGACAAAACGTAAAAAACTGATTTTGTACCCGGCTTTTTCAGCCATTCCGATCACGATCACGTTGGCCGATGCACCAATGGGCGAACCATTGCCGCCCAGACAGGCACCAAGTGCCAGCGACCACCAGATTGGCATAAGTTCCTTATGCTGCAGCAATGCAATCCCACTTTCTCCCGGCCACAGCTCTCGAGCCATATCAATTACCAGCGGGTTCATTGTTGCAACGTAGGGAATATTATCAACCACAGCGGAAGCAATGGCGGAAAACCACAGGATCAACATGGATGTCGCCAGCATATCCCCTTCTGTCAGGCTGAGTATTTCAGTCGACATCATCCGGATGAAGCCAACTTTGACCAATCCTCCCACCATAATAAAAAGCCCGATAAAGAAGAAAATTACCGGCCATTCCACCTCGGCCAGAATTTTCCCAGGCTCTTGAGTCCTTGAAATGAGGAGCAGGAAACCGGCACCAAAAAGCGCCACTGTTGCGGGTTCATAATTAAGTTTCCCGTGCATGATAAAACCTATCAGCACCATAGTTAAAACGATCAGGCTTTTTTTGAGCATCGGTGCGTCTTTGATCGCTTCATTCTCATTCATGCTCAGAATACGTGCCTTTAGTTCGTCTTTAGTCTTTAGCCGGTTGCGGAAAACAATTCTTATAATCACCAGAAAAATAATCATAATGACAACAACTACAGGTGCCAGATGAACGACAAAATCAAGGAAGGTGAGATTTGCCTTTGAGGCAATCATAATATTGGGAGGATCACCTATAAGAGTTGCCGTTCCCCCTATATTAGAACTGAGGGCTTCAACAATAAGAAAAGGAATCGGATCAACCTGCAAAGCATCGGCAATAAGCAGAGTAACCGGGGCGATCAGCAACACCGTGGTAACGTTATCAAGCAAGGCGGAGAGAACTGCTGTGATAACGGCAAATATAATCATTATTCTGAGCGGCTCTCCACGACCTAATTTTGCACTCCGTATGGCTATATATTCAAAAATACCAGTAGGCCGCATAAGGTTGATAACCACCATCATACCGATCAGCAGAAAAATGACATTCCAGTCGACGCCATATTCCTCAAGATGAAAAGCTTCGTGCTGATCGACTATTTTCATTACCAGCATCAGCGATGCCCCACAGAGAGCGACGATGGTCTTATGGATCTTCTCAGAGATTATAATGACGAGGGCAACTACAAAGATGGTTATGGCTGCCCAGAAAGATGCATTCATTTGAAAATGGTGTATGGCGGCAGTGCTTTCCATTACTTACTCTCCGACCTTGCACATTATATCGGTTATTGTCAGATAGACATCACGAATATTGACCATCCCGAGGACCCGACCGGATTTATCGATAACAGGCAATCGCTGCAGCCCGTTTTTTATCATAAGATCTGCACAGCGGAGCAATTTATCATCAGCTCCAATCGTGACGATCTTTGTGGACATAATATTTTTGACAAGCACCTTTCCGGCTTTTTTGGTCTGCTCTTCAAGCATTCCTTCCCAGGTAAAACCGCCAAGTTTGTCTTCAAGGTAGGATGGAATAACTGCCCGGATAACATCTTTAATTGAAACAATCCCCACAAGTTTTATTCCATGTTCTAGCACAACCATGCCATTGACTGATGATTTTTCCCATTTCGTTTGTCTCATGGTGCAGATTGCGTCATACAGTGTCTGTTCAGGTCTGAGCCAATTCGATGTTACCGGTTCCATTATGTCTTTTGCACGCATTTCCTTCACCCCCCTCAGCTCTCATTGGTTGTAACCGTTCACCGGAAATAGCAAAAATGCTCGCATAACCCTCAAACCCGTAAACGTTCACCAGTGCTCCATAGGTGTACAAGCAGGCCGACGTGCAAATATCCTCTTTCTTGCTGCAAGCATATGCTTGTGCATTACTCCTAAGTTTGGAAAAAAGAAACACAAATTTCAACGATTTTTTTGTCTATTACCTTTTAATACAATTTAAAACAAAACAGCCGGAATTACACACTATGGGCAATTCCGGCTGTTTAATGGAGAAATAATTTCCTACCAATTGTTACCGTTACAGTTTGTAAAGATAGGGCTTAAGTTTTGCGAGAGTCTTATTACCGATTCCCTTTACCTTGGTCAATTCATCAATAGAGCCAAATTGGCCGTGATCTTTACGATACTGGATAATTATGTCTGCGGTAACCGGACCGATACCAGGAAGCTGAACCAAGAGATCTTTGTCCGCAGTATTTATATTCACATCGTGGGGAATTTCTTTCTTACTTTTTGTCGCCTTGGTACTCTTTGCAGTATCCGTTGATGAAATTACTTCTTTTTTGTTAGATGCGGCAGTGGCGTCTTCTGACAACACTGATAAGCCGAGCGTACAGGTAATAATAGCGATAAGCAGCAGATGAACAACTTTCATGTGATCTCCTTTTTTAAAAGCTTGTTAAGTGGTGGTGGCATTTTGCCGTTACATTTCCTGCATTTTCTTTTGATAAAAAATGCTGTACTACAAAAAATCACTTATCCTGATTTCTTCTGGAATGTAATTCGCCCTTCCCACAATTTTCTTACAATGCTTACGCTGATCCTTATTTTTTCAAATTCAACAGTCCATAAACGAAAAAGGGGACCTTAAATTCATTAATGAATTCAGGTCCCCCGGGCTTTTTTTCGGCAGAAGCAGCCGATTAAAAAAAATTACATAATTGGTTTCATAGCACTCATATGCGAACGTAATTCTTCTCCCACCGCTTCGATAGTAGTGTAACGAATTGCTTCGTTAACCTGAATAAGATCGAGATTATCTACGCCATTATCTTTCAAATCAAGACCTTTGCCGATAACATCGGTACCAATAGTCTTCATAAAACCCTTGAGAAGGGGAATAGCCGCATGGGCAAAAAGATAATTGCCATACTCGGCAGTGTCTGAGATAACCACATTCATCTCGTACAGTTTCTTTCTGGCGATAGTATTGGCGATAAGAGGTGTCTCATGCAGGGACTCATAATATGCAGATTCCTCCCTGATACCGCAGTCGACCATGACATCGAATGCTAGTTCCACTCCTGCTTTGACCATGGCCACCATCAGGATGCCTTTATCGTAGTATTCCTGTTCACTGATTTCATCATTGGTGGAAACAGACTTTTCAAATGCGGTCTCTCCTGTTTCCTTGCGCCACTTGAGCAGATTTGCATCACCATTTGCCCAGTCTTCCATCATGGTTTTTGAGAAATGACCGGAAGCAATATCATCCATGTGCTTTTCAAAAAGCGGCTGTAAAATATTGCGCAGCTCTTCGGCAAGAAGATAGGCTTTAATCTTTGCCGGATTAGAGAGTCTGTCCATCATGGCACTGATCCCGCCGAGCTTTAAGGATTCGGTAATAACTTCCCAGCCATACTGCACGAGTTTTGACGCATATCCGGCATCGATCCCTTCTTCGATCATTTTGTCATAGCAAAGCAACGAACCGGTCTGCAGCATTCCGCACAGAATAGTCTGCTCACCCATCAGATCTGATTTTACTTCAGCGATGAAAGAAGACTCGAGGACACCCGCCTTATCTCCACCGGTAGCACAGCAATAGGCTTTGGCGATGTCCCAACCTTCTCCATTGGGATCATTTTCACCGTGTACGGCAATAAGGGTCGGCACTCCGAAACCGCGTTTGTACTCCTGGCGAACTTCAGTACCGGGAGCTTTCGGCGCAACCATGATAACTGTCAGATCATCCCGAACTTGCATGCCCTCTTCGACTATATTAAATCCATGGGAATAAGAGAGGCAGGCACCTTTTTTCATAAGCGGCATGATTGTCGATACCACATTAGTATGCTGTTTGTCGGGTGTCAGGTTGATAACCAGATCGGCGGTAGGAATGAGTTCTTCATAGCTGCCGACGGTGAAATCATTCTCAGTCGCGTTCTTCCAGGACTGACGTTTTTCCTTCACTGCAGCCTCTCGAAGAGCATAGGAAACATCCAGTCCGCTGTCGCGAAGGTTGAGTCCCTGATTCAGGCCCTGAGCACCACAACCAACGATTACTACCTTTTTCCCTTTAAGGTAATCAACACCGCTGAACTCCGATGTATCCATTAAACGACATTTAGACAATTCTTCTATCTGCCGACGAAGAGGCAACGTATTAAAATAGTTTGAACCCATTTTTATCTCCTTGTTTCTGTATATTTTTTTTATTGTTGTCGATCAACGATCACTTCCCATCTGATATATTGGTAAACTCCTGTTGCGTCAAGTGATTTGTTCGTGATATTGTATTGCGCATTGTGCAACAATCAACTGTCAACCATATCTTCAAAGAGGTTTCTATTTGAACATCAGAGAGCTTGAGCTCTTCCGCCATCTCGCCTCAACCCTCCACTTTGGACGCACCAGTCTCGAATGCAATATCACCCCCTCCGGCCTGACTCGCACCATTCAACGGCTGGAGAGCGATGTGGGCGAACCACTTTTTTTTCGAAACAATCGTTCGGTACAGCTCACTCCTGCGGGAATGCTGTTTAAAGACTATTGTGAAGAAACCATAAGCAACTGGCACCTGTTCCGCAGTCATTTAAAAAGCGACACCATTCTTCGGGGAGAACTTTCTCTCTACTGCTCCGTTACGGCAATTGTCTCTATCCTGCCTTTGATCTTTAGAAAATTTCGAAAGACCAACCCAGAAGTGACGATCCATGTTCAAACAGGAGATGCCGCCAAGGCGTTGACCAAACTTCAATCGCAGGAGGTTGATATTTCTATTGCCGCCCTTCCCGACCACCAGCCTGAGGGTCTCGACTTTATCGAACTCCTGGAAACACCGCTGCTGTTTATTTTTCCAAAATTCTATCCGGAATCCATCGTTTACACTAAAGGTGAGATAAACTGGCAAAGAACACCGGTTATTCTGCCGGCAGACGGCTTGAGCAGAACACGGGCGGAGAAGTGGTTTGCAGACAAGGGTATTCGCCCTTATATATATTCCCAGGTGTCAGGAAATGAAGCTATTATTGCCATGGTATGTATGGGGTGTGGAATCGGCATAGTTCCTCAATTAGTTCTGGAGAAAAGCAGTTTGATAAATGAAGTGGAGATTCTCGAAATCTCTCCCCGGCTCAAACCTTTCACTGTTGCCGCCTGCACCGTCTCCAAAAATAAAAGAAATCCCCTCATCCAGTCATTCTGGAATATTGTTGAAACTGAAGCAGCTGCAAGACATAAATAATTATGAAAACTATACTGATAACTAATGACGATGGGATTCACAGCCCCGGCATTTTAGCCCTGCAGCAAGCCCTGGCAGAGCTTGGCCGGACAATAGTTATAGCTCCGGATACTGATAATTCGGCGGTCTCTCATTCCCTCACCATGAACCGTCCCCTCAAAATCCATGAACTAAAAAAGAATTTTTATACCGTCAATGGCACCCCCACCGACTGTGTCGCCATCGGGCTGAAAGTCATTCTTAAATCATTGCCAGATCTGCTGGTTTCCGGAATCAATATCGGAACCAACCTTGGAGATGATATTTCCTATTCGGGCACTGTTTCGGCAGCGATAGAAGGGACCATGTATGGTGTTCCCTCCATGGCTCTTTCAGTCGGTGGAGAGCTGCCTTATGATTTTCGTGCAGCCATGCAAATTGCCACCTGCATGGCTGGAAAAATCCTCAAAAATTCTCTCCCAGAGAACACCTTGCTCAATATCAACGTCCCAAGCGGCAGCGACTATAAAAAAATCAGGGTTACCCGTCAGGGCAGAAGACTCTGGGAAAATTCCATACATGAAACGCTTGATCCACGCGGCATAAAACACTACTGGATTGGGGGAGGAACCGCCGCTCCCGATCCGGGAGAGGATACCGATGTTCATACTTTTTCTTCCGGGAATGTTTCAATCACGCCCATACAGCTCGACCTCACCAATCATACCGGTATCAACTATCTGAAAGAAAAATGGCATTTGGAAGATGGCACAGAAGGAGATTATTAAAAATATGACAACAAATCAGCGACAACAAAAGAGCATCCTGGCGATAAACGTCGGACTGGCAGCCAATGTGCTGCTGGCCGTGCTCAAAACCAGTGTGGGCATTGCCGGACACAGTCCTGCTCTTCTAGCCGACGGAATAAACTCCACTTCAGATGTCGCTTATGGCATAGTTGTTAATATTTTCATGAGGCTGTCCGGTAAACCAGCCGACGAGGAACACCCATACGGCCACGATAGGCTGGAATCGATTGCCGCAGTTGTGGTCGGGGCCTTTGTTATAACTACCGCGATTTCCATTTTCTGGGCATCCATAAATAATGTATATGAACTTTGGAGCGGGGTGAGTAATTTCACCGGAGCGTCGGAGCTCGCTTTGTGGATAGCACTTTTTACTATTTTGTTAAAAATCTGGCTGTCATTCTGGACCTATCGCATCGGCAATCAGACCAACAACAATGTGTTAATGGCGCTTGCAGCCGACCATCGGAACGATATTTTTTCTGCTCTGGCTGCAACTATAGGCATTGTTTTCGGCCGCCTTGGATTCCTCTGGGTCGACCCCCTCGCGGGCGGAGTTGTTTCTATCATCATCTGTTGGACCGGAATTGAAATTATCAGGGAATCGGCAGCCGACCTGATGAACACCCTGCCGGGAAAAAAGCTCACTGAAGCAATTCTCAGAAAACTTGAGACACTGGATGAGGTCCTCGATGTCGAAGAAATCCATGGCCACAGATTCGGCCTCTATATTGTAGCCAACATCACTATCGGTGTCTCACCAGACCTCTCCGTATCCGAGGGAGATCGAATCGCCACACGGGTTGAGAAGCTGCTTGTTAAGGAAATCGACTCCATGCGGAGAGTCTTCGTCCATTATCATCCTGTGAAGCCGGTAAGAAAAGAGATCAATGCTGAACTGACTTTACCTCAATGAAGAGTTTTTACGACGCCATTACTTATGGGAAGCGACAATATCCTGCTGCATCTGTTCAATGACTTTAATCGGATCTGCCGCCCTGGTTATCGGACGACCAACCACCACATGATTGGCACCGTTTCTGATCGCCATCCCTGCTGTCACAATACGTTTTTGATCATCGCTATTATCGCTTATATTTGCTCCGGGCCGAATACCGGGAGTGACGATAAGCAATTTTTCACCAAGATCATTACGCATTTTTTCTGCTTCCAACCCTGAGGAAACGACTCCGTCGCAGCCCAGCTCCAACGCCCTTTTTGCCCGGAAATAGACCAGATCCGCAACCGATTGGGTCATCCCCATGGCACGCATATCTTCTTCGCCAAAACTTGTAAGAACGGTTACTGCCAGAAGTCGTAAATCTCCCCTGGCTGAGACGGCTGCCCTGATTATTGGGTCATTGCCATGAATAGTCGCAAAACTCACGCCCCTGCTATTGACCTGTTCTACCGCTTTTTTGACTGTCTCCGGAATATCGAAAAACTTCAGATCCAGCATAACCTTATGGCCTCTGTCCACAATCCAGTCCACTGTCTCAAACCAACTTCCCATAAAAAGCTGGAGACCCACTTTAAAAAAGGAGATATGGGATTCACATTTTTTAACTACATCTTTGGCCAGCTCTGGACTGTCAACGTCCAGAGCTACGATGATTCGTTCCTGCAGCGGTATTCTAGTATCCATGATTCTCCATGTAATTTTTGCAGTCCATCCAGCTAAAAAACTAAAAAGTATGTTCAAAATTGATGGGTAGTTTTACCTGTTCTCAACCTCATCTGCAAGTATCGCCTCCATATTGCCTTTTTCAAAGACCTAACCCGCATTTCTCATGAACATTGTGTTGATTTTTAGATTATATTTGTTTTTCAAGAGTTTAGGCATTGTTTCAGTTTTTCTCTTAATCAACATAGTGTTCACCATAGGTCAGTCCATGCGGGCTAAAACTACATAAGTATAAATAATCAGCTGGCTTTACAATTTTTCTTATGCAGACTATAATTATTTTATGATAACAAAAAAAACAGCTTCATTTTTGTTATTTATTTCTTTGTGGCTTCCGTTCCGAGGGTTAATTGAGGAATAATGAAAGGAGATTTTATGACTGTTAAAATTTTCATCAAAAGAAAAGTTTCATCGGAAAATGTTCTGCCCTTGACCGTTCTCTTGAAAAAACTACGCAGTTTAACTTTAAACCAATCCGGATACATTTACGGAGAAACCCTAAAGAGAGTAGACAAAAAAGATGAGTGTATGGTTATAAGCACTTGGCGATCACTGGAAGACTGGGATGCATGGTTGAATAATGAAGAACGTGTCGCCATCCAGAGCGAGATAGATCTTCTCCTCGGGGCCGAAACTGAATACGCTGTTTACGAAGTCTAATTCCCGCCTAAAAAACTGTACTGCACTCATTCATTGTGGTACAGTTAGCTGTTATTCTTTCACTGCTCCCATATAATTTTTTTTTGAATCCCAAAGACCAAAAATCACGTTTTATCAGAAACATTTGTTTTTTCTATTTACGTTACTGTTTTGATTCGATTCCTCTCTTAGTGTAGTTTGGGATCCTCCGTTTTTTTACCATACCAATTATTCATTTCAACTGTACCGAGGCAAGGACGCGATGATATTTGAAGGTGTTAAGCTTATGGTCGTCGGCATGACAACTGTCATGCTCTTTCTTATCCTGATGATTCTCTTTATCAACCTCGTTTCATTTCTAACTCGTGGCTCTGCAGCCCGCGAAATTGAAGCGATTGCCCAAGAGAGAGCGCTTCAGGCTTTAAACAGAAAAAAAGAAAAAGAGGCTGCCTCCGAAGGCTCGGACGAAGATATAGCCGTGATTGCGGCCGCTGTAGCTGCATATGAAGTTGAACGTTTCGCACAGGCTTAGCCCGAATTTCGCCTTTGGTGAACATCGTGAATATTTCACTTTAAAAAAGCGGAAGGTAACATTTTGAATGTTTCGACTGTTTAAAGAATTTCACACAGTGTTCACGAGAAATCCTGATCAGCCTGTAGGTTGTTGTTCCACAGTATCAACATGATAGTTTCAGATTCACAAAACTAAAGCGAGGAGAGGAACGGTGAGTAAAAAGGTTATTCAATTCATGGACACGTCTTTTAGAGACGGTTTTCAGTCTGTCTTTGGTGCGAGGGTATTTACTGACGATTTTATGCCCGCCGTGAAGGCTTCTGTAGATGCGGGGATTACAAATATCGAAGCCGGCGGCGGAGCACGATTTCAGAGCCTGTTCTTCTATTGCGGAGAATCTGCTTTCGATATGATGGACCGTTTCAGAACCGAAGTTGGCCCAAATGTTGCTCTACAGACGCTTGCCCGTGGTATCAATGTTGTGGCACTCAGTCAGTGCCCCCGTGATATCATCGATCTCCATGCCAAAATGTTCAAAAAACATGGTATGACCACCATACGAAATTTCGATGCCCTTAACGATGTCCGTAATCTTGAGTATTCCGGTGAACGTATTGCTCATCACGGCCTGAATCATCAAATCGTTATTTCCATGATGGAACTGCCTCCGGGCTGTTCGGGTGCACATAGCCCTGAATTTTACATGGACCGTTTGAAGCAAATTCTGGATGCCAACATTCCTTTCCATTCCATCTGTTTCAAGGATGCTTCCGGTACTTCGAATCCAAGAAAAGTCTTCGAAACACTGAAGGCCGCACGTAAAATTGTTTCCGAGGACACCATCCTCTGGTTTCACACCCATGATACTGCAGGTCTTGGCATCTCCCAGAACATGGCTGCAATCGAGGGTGGCGCCACCGGCGTCGATCTGGCAAAATCCCCGGTCAGCGGAGGAACCTGTCAACCTGATATTCTTTCCATGATGCATGCCATGAAAGGTACTGATTATACGCTGGACCTTGACTACGAAAAAATCATCACTGCATCGGACGCTTTTGAAGAAGCAATGAAAGATTACTTCTTCCCACCGGAAGCAAAAATGGTATCACCCAAGGTCACCCTTTCTCCGATGCCCGGTGGAGCACTCACCGCCAATACCATGATGATGCGGGATACCGGAACGCTGCATCTCTACCCCGAGGTTATTAAGGCGATGTCTGAAGTAGTTGCCCGTGGTGGTTTCGGAACTTCCGTTACTCCGGTTTCCCAGTTTTACTTCCAGCAAGCCTATCTCAACGTTACCCAGGGCAAGTGGAAGAAGATCAATCCGAGCTACGGTAACATGGTCCTCGGCTACTTCGGACGCACCCCGGTTCCGGCTGACCCTGAAATCGTTAAAATTGCCTCGGAACAGCTTGGCAAACCTGTTTTCACTGAAGATCCACTCGACATTCTCGAACCCGGTATTCCTAAAGCAACCAAAGTCCTTGAGGAAAACAAACTGCCGGTTACCGATGAAAACATCTTCATTATTGCCAGCTGTGAGCAGAAGGGACTTGATTTCCTCCTCGGCAAGGCTGTCACTAATGTTCGTAAAATCACCGATGCTCCACCGGTCGACAAAAAGGCTGCTGCCAAAAAAGCCGCCGCACCTGCTGCACCGGCATCCATCGGACCACGCGATTATACGATTACCGTCAACAACCGTCCCTACAATGTCACTGTCTCTGAAGCAGGAGGAATCAAAGCCGCTCCCGCAGCAGCTCCTGCCCCTGCAGCAGCCCCTGCAGTCGAGGGAACCGACGTAGATGCCCCGACTCCTGGAAACATTGTCAAAATCCTGGTAGATGTGGGTAGCAGTGTTACAGTTGACCAACCTCTCGTTGTCATGGAAGCCATGAAAATGGAATCCGAGGTTAAATCTCCCTGTGCAGGCAAAGTTCTCGCGGTTCACATTGCTACCGGTGATACTGTCCAGGCCTCTGATCCGCTCTTTACCATAGGCTGATGGGGTGTACATCTTCAGGTTCCCTGATCTTTGATCGGGGAACCGTCACTTCTTGTTTTTATCGGGATAGTATTATGAAAATCAGAATTTTCATGCCTCTTTTGCTGGGGGTATTGTTGTCCTGGACTTCATTAGCCTTTGCAGATGATGGTACCATTTCAATAGTCTCTCCGGCAGACGCAAAAATCAAACGTGTTCTCATGCAGCAGGATGCTTTTGTGTACAGCGGCGACGAGATTGCAACCCTGCAAAAAGAGGACGGAACAGTTATAGTTCTTAAAGCAGGTTCATCCGGCAGAATCATCCAGGTTAATGTGACGTCCTATCAAAAGGTTCACAAAGGCGATGTCCTTGGAACTCTTGAATCTACTCTGGTCGTGGTCGATCAACCGGCAGCCAGTGTAAGCAAAGAGTTACCGGGGATTTCAGAACTACTCGGCGATCTTTTTAAAACAACCGGCATATACGGTATCATTGACGGTCAAATGAACAAGGACTGGACAGTGGGAATCGGCCGGGTTCTTATGATCGGTGTCGGCCTGCTGCTTCTTTTTCTCGGGATATTTAAAAAATTCGAACCACTTCTCCTTGTACCAATAGGATATGGGGCGATCCTTTCAAATATTCCCCTTGCGGGAATTGCCGATCCTGGCGGAATTTTGACCTACATCTATGATGTTGGTATTACCACAGGCATTTTTCCTTTGCTCATTTTCATGGGTGTCGGCGCGCTGACCGACTTTGGTCCGATGATTGCCAATCCTAAGACAATTTTACTCGGCGGAGCAGCACAATTCGGAATATTTACTACGCTTTTGGGTGCCCTATTTCTTTCAGATTTTGTCCCAGGCATTAACTTTTCGCTCTCCGACGCCGCCGCAATCGGTATCATCGGCGGTGCCGACGGACCCACGGCAATTTTTCTCTCCAGTCAGCTCTCTCCACGCTTACTTGGATCAATCGCAATTGCCGCATATTCCTATATGGCCCTCGTTCCACTGATTCAGCCGCCTATTATGAGATGGCTGACCACAGAAGAGGAAAGAAAGATTAAGATGGTGCAGATGCGGCACGTATCGAAGCTTGAAAAAATCATTCTGCCGTTGCTGGTACTTGGGATCTGCGGAACGCTGCTGCCTTCTGCTGCACCGCTGATCGGTATGTTTATGCTCGGAAATCTTGCCAAGGAGTGTGGCGTTGTCGATAGACTTTCCGATACCATCAAAAACTCTCTGATGTACACCGTGACCATTTTTCTCGGTCTTGGTGTCGGTTCCAAATTATCAGCAGACAAGTTTCTCAATCTGGAGACTCTTGGCATCCTGGCACTTGGAATGGTCGCCTTCGCCATAGGTACAGCTGCAGGTGTGTTGCTTGCAAAACTCATGAACAAACTCAGCAAAACCCCAATCAACCCGCTCATTGGTGCGGCCGGAGTTTCTGCAGTACCAATGGCCGCTCGCGTTGTGAACAAGGTAGGACTGGAAGCCAATCCTCAAAACCATCTGATCATGCATGCTATGGGTGCAAATGTTTCCGGTGTTATTGGCTCAGCTGTTGCAGCTGGTGTGCTTTTGGCGCTTTTACAATAAGATGACATCGTAAAAACTCTTCATCTGCTTCATTTCATATGATGTTTTTTACTTACCCATCCTAAAATTTTAAGCAAAAAAAGGCTGGTCACGTTTGTGGCCAGCCTTTTTTATTTCCCTTCTTACAGAACCTGATTGGCATGTTTACGGGGTGTGAAATAGAGCTAAGAACAGATACAGATTAACTTACTTTATTTATCCGTGGTGTACCCCTATTGATCGTTCTTTCGTATTGTATCGCAGGATAGCCAAAGCCCATGACATAACCAATTTTGTGATCCTCAGGTATCCCAAGCCTCGTTTTAAGCGATGGAACCAGTTCGCTTATGGTAAGGGTCGCCAGACCGTTCCAAATGGTGCCAATCCCCCTGCTCCCGGCATATAATTCAAAAGTCGTTAAAGCGATAATACAATCCTGCAGCGGAGATGCACTTTCGTCCAGGGCAGAAACTATAAGAAGATGCGGAGCGCCCCTAAAGAGGATATCATTGCCGGAATCCTTCCACGTTGCAATTATATCATTAAACATCTCCATTCCTTCCGGAAGCTCTTCCGCCTTGATCAGTTTTTCCAACCCGAGAATAGCCTCCTCTCGTAGCTCATAGAGTATGCCCTTATCCTCCACGACAGTATAAAGCAATTCACGATCATTATGTCCACTGGGTGCATGGGAGGCCACTTCCAGTAATTTTTCAATTATTGATGCATCAATATTTTTGTCCTGGTAATTTCTGATCGACCGACGTTTCTTGATAAGCAGTTCGACCTGCTTTGGATCCGGCAGGTTCCCTGAAGGCAATCCTGTCCCCTCTTGCGGACCATAACCAAGAAGCGATACTGAACCTTCACTGCAGATAGCAACGCAGTGCATACAATGAATACAAAATGGCTCCAAGTCCTTGGCAATAGTCGGAAGACCTGTCTCCATTCCGATAATCATGGCGGGACAATCAGAAGCGCATTGTCCGCAGCCGATACAGGTCTCTACATCAATGGTGAAATCAAGCATAAGTTCCTTTTTAGTTTATATTACCGATTTTGTAACAATCTCTTTGTCAAAATAATTGACCGACATTCCTGCATCAACAACAATTGTCTGACAGTTGATGCCTGAGCTTCGGTCGGAAAGCAAGAATGCTGCGGTATCTGCAGCTTCTTGGGTGGTAAGGGCGCTTTTTCTGAGAATTGCTTTTTCGGCAAAAAGGTAGCTATCGATATACCCTGGAATTCCCGCAGAGGCGGAAGTCTTCAGGAGACCTGGAGCCACTGCGTTAAACCGAACCCTGGAAAAATCCGCAAAACTCTTCGCCAGAAAACAAAGTGACGAGTCCAGGGCCGCCTTAATTGGCGCCATATAGCCATAGTTTTCTGCAGCCATACGAGTGGTCGAGATGGTAATAGTCACCACCGAACCATTTTCTGCCAACAACTCTTTAAAATGATTGGCAATGCAGATAAGCGAAAAGCAGGAAATATTGACGGCCTGCAAAAAATCATCTCTTTTAGTCTCGTGAAAGGGCTTCATCCCTTCAGAATAATTGGCAAAGGCTATTGAATGCACAATACCATCAATCTTGCCTCCGGCAGCAATACCGATTGCCTCTCCGATTTCATTCCTCACCCGGATAATATTCTCTTCCTCCTCCACATCACAAACAAAAACACGGGATTCCGGAAATAGTTTTCGTGCATTTTGGGCTCTTTCATCAGATCTCACCACATGGATCACTTCGGCGCCCTCTTCAACCAAAGTCCGGCCGATGGCACAGGCAACTGATTTTTTGTTCGCTAGGCCAAAAACAACAAATCTCTTTTTTTCAAATCCAAGAAAACCCATAGAATATTTATCTCATTTTTTTTAATGAATGGATGTCGGTGCAAAAAGTTCATAAACTGGGGCCGATCGCCAGGCCAACTGAAAACAGAAGACTATAGAAAAGTGATAATTTTGCCGTCCCAGCCAGCACCTCATTGAGCTGGGCTCCTTTTTCACTTTCTATTCTCTTTATCAGTGCGAGGGCCTTTGGAAGAGTCAACAGCGGCAATAGAATATATATCCCTGTGACATCAGTCAATAACATCAATGGAGGAACAAGATAAGAGAAAAGAAGCAACAGCTTATATTCAGCAACAGTCCTGCTGTGACCCAGAATGACAGCAAGAGTTTTTTTACCGGCCTTACGGTCCGTCTCGATGTCCCGAAGGTTATTAACCACCATGATAGCTGTGACGAGAAGCCCAGGCGGCACAGCTGCCGGCAGCACCTGCCAGGTTAATTCTCCAGCCTGTATGTAATAGGATCCGCCCACCGCAACCAGTCCGAAAAAAATAAAGACAAAAAGCTCACCCAATCCGTTGGAGGCAAGGGGATAAGGACCTCCGCTATAGCCCAGAGCCGCAAGCACTGAAATTATGCCAATGATCACTATCGGCATTCCTCCTTGCTGCGCCAGGTAAAGAAAAACCAATGACGCCAGGAACAGGCAGAAAATCATACCCCGCTTCACTTCAGCAGGTAAAATAAGTCCACTTTGGGTTACCCTTACCGGGCCCAGCCGCTCTTCGGAATCGATGTTGTTTTTAAAGTCGAAATAGTCATTGGCCAGGTTGACACCTATCTGCAATAACACGGCACCTATAAGGCAGAATAAAGCCGGACCAAGGGCAAAATGCCCGACCCCAATAGCGGCTGCAGATCCAACCGCAACCGGGGCCACTGCAGCCGGAAGTGTTTTAGGACGAATGGCCAGCAGCCAGAGTTCAATTTTTCCTTGCATATGATTTTCTATGATCTTTCACTAATATTGATGCCCTCGGAAAAAGTCATCCGAGTGGCTGAGATGGACTCTGAAAAAAGCTCGATATACTAGTCGTAGTATCTGAAACGGTGATTTGGCAGTACATGTAGTACGGCAAATCACTGTTTCAGATCTACAACGACGTAGATCGGGCTTTTTACGAGTCCATCAATTATTCAACGAACAAATGCTTACTTACCTTCAATTCAATCGCATAGATGGCAAAATAGAGCAAAACCCCTAAAATCCCCATCCCCATGATACCAGTATACATTTCCGGATAAAGCAGAACCTGATATGTTTCAATGACTATGTAATAACCAAGTCCATAATTGGTCAAGGATTGTTCGGCAATAAAGAGCACCGCCACTGCTGTTCCTACTGAAACACGCAGGGCAGTCAGCACCGCAGGCAAGGATGCGGGAAGATACACATATCGAAACAAAGCCCGGCGTCCTGCTCCAAGGGATTTCACCGAGAGAATCAATTCTTTCTTCAGGCTTGAAGCCTCATCGCGAACTACCACCAGTATCTGGAAAAAGATAATTATGGCGATAAGGGTTATTTTAGAAAAATCACTGATTCCCATCAGTACATAGATGACCGGCAGAAAAATAATTTTGGGTATTGGATAGATAATCGCAATCAGTGGACCAAATACTCTATCCAGTTTCGGCATCTGACCAAGCGCCAGCCCCAAAGGCGCAGCAAAAATAGTAGCCAGAAACACAGCAGCCAGAACCCTTCCCGCAGATGCCAGAAAATGTAATCCCAGTTCCCCTGTAATATTGAGGAAAAAGAGAGGAACCACCTCAATTGGACCCGGCAGTATCGGGCGGTTGACAATAAAGGCCATCAGCTGCCAAAGGCAAAAAAACATAAATACCCCGATAAGGGTACTGGGGAGGGTCGCTTTTTTCTTCATTATCTGCTATTTCCAACCGCAAGAAGATCTCGCAATTCGGCACAACGCTTTATAAATTCCGGATCTGTTCTTTTGTCCATCTCACCGGATAAATGATTATCAACAACCACGGCAATCCGGTTGCAGGTATTGCCCAAAACCAATATCTTTTCCCCTAGCACCACCGCCTCTTCGATATCATGGGTCACTGTAAATGATGTCAGGCCGGATTCCCGATGAAAACGGTTTACCACCCTTTGCAGCTCTTCCCTGATCGGGGCATCAAGGGCGGAAAAGGGCTCATCCATCAACAGGAAATCCGGTTCGAGCACCAAGGTTCTGGCAATTGCGGCACGCTGGCGCTGGCCCCTCGATAATTGGGAGGGATACATCTCTCCCAGTTGTCCTATCCCCAGCCAGTTCAACCAGTAATGTACGCGGGTTTCATCTTTTTGGGTATCGGATGGCATATCAACCGGACTGTGTTTTCCATCCGGGCCATAAAATTTTCTTATCTTCAAACCCAGCCGGGTATTGTCCAGTATTGTCCTCCAGGGCAGCAAGCCATGATCCTGGAGCACCAGCCCGGTCGATGGTCTGGCCCGGACAATTTTTTCTCCGCTAATGCGGATCTCCCCTGCATCCGGTTTATTCAAACCGGCGATAAGATAAAGAAGCGTCGTTTTGCCGCAGCCGGAGGGGCCAATGACCGTCCACGCCTCCCCTTTTTTGATCGAGAAGGTAAAATCCTCAAAGAGAAAGTCTCCGTCTCCATACCCGAACCTCAGATTTTCTACTTCAATCATTGCAGACGGCCCTTCATCTTGCCAGAAAATCGGGAGTAACGGAGCCTTCATAGTCTAATGGTTGGTCAAGGAGGTTTTTTTCAAGCATCCAGTCCATTACATCACCCCATTGTGCTTTAGTCGGTAAGGTTTTTCTCGGCATTGGAGGAACATGAAAATCTTTTTGAACGTTCTTCGGGACCCGTATTTTTTTGAGCATCAGCTCTTGAAATGAAGCGGGATCGCTATTGATGTCCACACATGCTTTATCCCAGGCGAGCATGAATTTCTTAACCGTATCCTTTTTATGCACAAGAGCATCATCGGTAAAAGTGATCACACTGGCACTGACATTTTTGAGGGTAGTATCATTGACAATTTCAATAGCTCCTCCTTTCATAGCACTTGCACCCAGTGGATCCGGCAACATTACAGCCTGCAGTTGGCCGGAAAGGAGCAGCTGCAGACGCTCCGGCAAGACCGGAACCGATTTATAACGAATAGCCTCCGGCGGAACACCACCTGCGACGAGCAAGCTGGTTGTTATATATTCAATAACCGTATTTTTTGATACTCCAATGGGAACACCTGCCATATCGGCCACTGTTTTCAATGAGCTGCCGGGTGCGGCAAGAAGTCTGAACAGCGGCGATTTGCCTATTGGCGAACGGGCAATGGAAACGATTTTCACCCGGATCTGCTTCCTGTTAAAATTAGCAGCTCCGGATATTTCATTTATCATGCCGTCAACTCTTCCCGCTTGCATCAACTGATCCCGATCCATTGCACTGCCGACCGGCAGAGATTCTACCTCAATCCCTAATTCTTCGAAGTAACCTTTCTCGTGTGCTACATAAACCGGCAACACATCGGGAACCGGTAAAAGTGCCATTCGAAGGATTCTGCTCTCCTCTTCACCAGCCTCTGCAGCTAATATTACCACCGGCATCACCAGGTATAACGACAGGATCCCGATGATACATATTGACAACTTTATCTTCATATGACTTACGCTCCTGCTAATGACTGTATAACTCTTGGCTGAGAAGAAGAGTGTTGTATGGTATAATGTTCCACCGAACTATAGCTTGACCATATATTCTGTATGAAATATATGGTCAAAGAAACAAATATTCCCATTCATAATGGTAAACTGAACATTCCCGCAACCCAAAAACATGCAAAAATATATAATAGGCATCGATACCGGCGGTACATTTACCGATGCGGTACTGATGGATAAGGAATCCGGAAAAGTTATTGCGACAGCAAAAAAACCAACCACTCATTACCAACTCGCGAGAGGTACAGGTGAGGCTCTCGTTGAACTCTCTGTAAAAAACACTTTTGCTCCCGAACAGATCGAAGCAGTTGTTGTTTCATCAACCCTTGCCACCAACAGTGTTGTTGAAAACAAAGGAGCCCGGGTTGCAATTATCGTCATTGGTTATGTAAAACAATTCAAACTGCCGGTCAAGGCAGTTGTCTTTGTCAAGGGCGGGCACACTGTTCAGGGCGTTGAAGAGGAACCACTTGATCTCGATTATCTGGTAAAGCTTATAAGTGCCTTGAAAACGGATGTCGATGCCTATGGGGTCTGCTCGGCCATGTCCATAAAAAACCCGACACATGAGCTGGTAACGGAAAAAGCCATCAGTATGATCGACCCTAAACCGGTCTTTTGTTCTCATCGGATCAGTAACCTGGCCGGTATGCAGGAAAGAGCTGCCACTGCCGGGCTTCATGCTAAACTGATGCCTGTTATGCAGGAATTCGTGGCAGGTGTGCAAAAGGCGATGGCTGAGCAACATCTTGACTGCCCCTTAATGGTCGTCAGCGGCAACGGTAACGCAATGGCCGCTGAGAGAATCGTCAGCGAGGCAGGATTAACCGTTGCCAGCGGCCCAGCCTGTACCGCCATTTTTGGTTCCTCCCAGTGTAAAAGTGATTGTCTGGTGATCGATATGGGAGGAACAACAACGGATATCGCCATGATTGAAAACGGGCAGCCTCTGCTGACCAAGGATGGTTGCCGGATAGGTCAATGGAAAACCCATGTTGAAGCGGTTGATATGCATACAGGCGGCATTGGTGGTGACAGTCATGTACATATTGATAAGACTGGAAAACTTTCCATCGGACCTTTACGGGTCACCCCGCTTTCCATGGCAAATGCGCTGCCGCCGGTAACAACATGGCTGGGCACTGAAGACCAGTCCAAACTGATTGTACTGCGCCAGGAAGCAAAGCATGAATTACCGGACAATGAACTGACCAGGCTCCTCTCTGAAGCTGGTCAACTAACTCCGGCCACTATCCGGAAGCTCACCGGATTTGGCGGAATTCAGCTTAATGTTCAACTAGAACACCTGGCCAGAAAGCAACAAATTGTCGAGTGCGGCTTCACTCCGACTGACGCCCTTCACGTTCTTGGAAAAATCGACATCGGTGATAGAAAGATTGCCGTAGCCGGAGCGAAAATACTCGGGGAAGTAATGGGCATGAGTGCAGAGGATTTTTCCCGGCTGGTTGTTAAAAATACCGAAGAACTGATTGAAAATCTTATTGTTGATTATATCATTCAGCATTATTGGAAGAATTCTCTCACCAGTTTCATTTCAACACGAAAAAGTCACCCGGTTCTGGGGGTTGATTTTTCCATTAAACTTCCGTTGATCGGCATTGGTGCGGCTGCCCGTTATTTTCTTCCCGAAGTAGCGAAAAATCTAAAAACAACGATCTATTTTCCGGACCATTGTGAAGTCGGCAATGCCATCGGTGCCGCTATCATCGGTACATCTGGCATTGGATAATTATGGCCGGTGCACCCTTTAATCAATAAGTCAATTATGAAAATCCTCAGCGTATCGGATGTTGTCACCAAAGACCTGCTTAAATTGGTCGATGGCGGCCCGGCAATACCAGGAATCGATTTGGTACTGGCCTGCGGAGATCTGCCTCCTGAGTATCTTTCAGCCTTGAGACATCGCTATAATACGCCGCTGCTCTACGTTCTCGGCAACCATGATCTTCGTTTCGCGGAATCTCCACCGGTGGGATGCGTTCATATTGATCGCCGGATTATGACAATCGACGGTCTTAAGATCACCGGTTTTTCCGGTTCAAGATGGTATAATGGCAATATAAATCAATATACCGAAAAACAAATGGCCGGATTTATCCGGAAAATGCGCTTCTCACTCTGGCGGAACAAGGGAATCGATCTGGTTATCAGCCATGCCCCGCCAAGGTTTATTCATGACGGCGAAGATCCCTGTCATCGCGGTTTCAGAAGCTTCCGGGATTTCATTGATAAATACCAACCCCCTTACTTTATTCATGGTCATATCCACACCCTGTTCGAGAACGATTCGGATCGATTAACCAGGGTTAAATCAACATCGGTAATAAACAGCTATGGCTACCATGTTCTCGAAATTTAATCCATTTACCGCGCTAAAAAAGGCCTTTTCCGACCGGGAGAATACTTTTGAGAAGGAGAACCCGAGCAGCTTCAACATCCGCCAGGAAAAAGAAGAAGCCTACGAGGCTGTTGAACGTGGAACATTGATGGTGCCACTGAATAAAATTGTCGGCAGTGTCGGCAGATACCACGACTTCGATAATCAATTCAGGGCTCATTCTAATAATAAGGACGAGCGGTTGAAGAGCATTATGGATGCCATGCGGGAAGGAAAAAACATGCCGCCTATTGCCCTGTACCAGATTAAAGAAGACTTTTTTATTCTCGACGGCCACCATCGCTTTCGCGCAGCCGTAGAATTGGGTTGGTCGGAGATCCGTTCACGGATTGTCGAACTTCTTCCATCGAAAAACACCCTGGAAAACCAGCTTTATATCGAAAAAATACAGTTTCGTGATAAGGCCGGCCTAACCGAAAGCATTGACCTGACTGAACCCGGCCAGATTAAGCATCTGGAGTGGCAAGTCGGAGAGCACCAAAAATTCCTGGCCAATCAGAAAAATCAGGACATTTCTTTCAAACAGGCCGCCGCCGACTGGTACAGGACCATCTATCGACCTCTGGCAACCCTCATCGACAACAGTAAACTGATCAAATCCTTTCCGGGACGCACCGTCGACGATCTTTATCTGTATATCTCCGTCCATCAATGGGAGATAGGCAGCAAGCGAACATACGGCATCGGCGTTGATAAACTCATTCCTACCGATATGGAGGCCTTTCGGCAGAAGATGGCAGAGCATAAGGAGCAGGAATACCCGGAAATGAAGCGTGAGATAACGGTGTTCATTCTCCTCAATGTTGACGGTAAATATGAACAGCAGATCTTCGATAAACTACTGGCTCTCGATGAAGTCCGCGAGGTGCATACTGTACACGGTTCCATTGACATGATCGCCAAAATCACCCTGATGCGTGATTTGCTTTCTTCCGATGCAGAAATTCTTTCCCAGTTTATCCAGTACACAATCAGGATGTGGAAGGGTGTGCTCTCCACTCAAACCCTGATCCCCGGTATGTCGAGGACAAAGGATCAGGACCGCTGTCATCTCTAACTAGAGATCTGTCCATAAATGGCACTTTTGCCCTAACTCATCGTTGCTCTCAAAATTTAATCCTCGGAATATCAAATATATGCCTCCGGTTAAATTTATCGAGCGTCTCGATTTAGAACAAAATCACTCACTTCTGGACAGACACTAACTAACCACTCGTTCATTTATTGTTAATTCTACGCCCCTTGAGCATCAGTGAGCAACAGAAACAAACCAGTGATGCTCCAAGAACAATCCAGAAAACCATGCCCATTGCCTGAGAGACCGCATTATACAGTATATCTTTCGCTTCAGGAGTCAGCAGTTCCTGGAATTCGGGCCTGAAAATATTTTCCATAGATTCCCGAAGCTGACTGGTTACCGAGGCAGGCATCTGAGTCTCACTCATGGCCAGATTGTTTATGAGGCCTGTAGTCATAATGCCGCCGCATATTCCCACTCCCACAGTTCCTCCAAGGGTACGGGAAAACTGATGGAAAGAGGTTGCCACACCAAGATTAGCCTCCGGAATACTTCCCTGTACCAGCAGGAGAGTTGATAAAGTAACGAAGCCCATGCCCAGCCCGGTCAGCATAAACACGAAAAAACAGGTAATCATTGACGTGCCGGGGTTGAAAAAAAGTAAAAACACACTGCTTAATAGCAGCATTGCCGCCCCCGTCACGGCTGCGTACCTGCCACCGGCACCATCGACCAACCGCCCCAGAAAAAGTGACCCGCAGGACCATCCCAGGCTCAGCGACAACATGGCCAAACCTACCTGCATAGGTGATTTCGCCAGCGCCCCCTGAATAAAAAGCGGGGCATAGGCAAAAAGCGAAAAAATTGCAAAACTACTGAAGAAAGTGGCGCTATTTCCCAGGCCGAAGTTACGTATGGCAAAAAACCGCAGATCCAATACCGGATCTTTAGCCCGTTTTTCCGCCAAAACAAAAGTGATTGCAAAGAATACCGACAAAGCAAGAAGCAACATCATTTCGAAGGAAATCCAGGCATATTCCCTGCCACCGACAATGAACAACATCAAGAAACTGAAAATGAACCCAGTAAGACAGAAAATTCCGGCAATATCGAGATGAACCTCCCTGTCCCGCACCTTATCGCGTAGAAAAAAACCGATCCCGGCAAGACAGATGCACCCAACCGGCAGGTTAATAAAGAAAATCCACCGCCACGACATATACGTCACAATAAAACCGCCAAGAGTCGGTCCGATGATGCTGGAAATCCCCCACACCGAACTGGCAAAGGAAAGTGTCCTGCCTCTTTCGCCCGGCAGGGAAATATCGGAAAGGATGATATATACCAGGGCAAAAATTCCTCCGGCTCCTATTCCTTGAAAAACCCTTGCTCCAACGAGAAACATCATTGAAGGAGCCGCACCGGCTGCAACAGACGATAAGAGAAATACGGCAACGGAAAACAAAAAAATCCGTTTCGTGCTGAACAGATCGGCAAGTTTGCCGAATACCGGCAATGAAATGGCCCGCGCCAGAAAGTATGCTGAATATACCCAGCTGTAAAGGTGCATTCCACCAAGCTCTGCAACTATTGTCGGCATGGCAGCGGACATAATCAGGGCATCCATGGCCCCCAAGAAGAGCGCAAGAAGTGCGGCAATGATAATATAACTTCGCTCCTGCCGGGTAAGAGTGTCATACATTTTGTGGAAAAACTCCTTTTAACGTGCTTTGAGCTACTTTGTCCTTTATTAGCATAGGAAAACGAAGTAATTTCTGGCAAATAAGGATCATGGCCCCTTACAGCTACTGGACAAAAGTATCATTTGCAACTAACTTCAGGGAAAGTCTCTTATAATTATTGCAATGTTCCCTCAGATTTATTTAAAAGCAACTCATTTCATATGGATATCTGGACAATTTCAGTAATTCTTTTACTTACCCTTTACCTGCTTATAACAGAAAAGATCTCTGTTGACCTGACTGCCATCGGCATCATGGTTCTTTTGGTAGTCACTAACATCTTGACTCCTAAAGAGGCGATCGGCGGTTTTGCCAACCCCGCCGTTATAACAGTGGGAGCCATGTTTATTGTCTCCAAAGGAATGATGCGCACTGGAGGGGTTGAGTTCATTGGCAGAAAAATCATCAGGATGGCCGGGGGAAATTATAAATTTGCACTTATCATCATTTTGCTTTCCGTCGCTATTGCATCGGCTTTTATCAATAACACGCCGGTGGTGATTCTTTTTATCCCGGTTGTAATGA
>JBARUR010000078.1:0-9271 GCA_049645845.1 Desulforhopalus sp.
TGGCCTTCATCTGCGCCAAGGATGAGGGCCGGTCCTGCTGAATCATCGAGCATGAGTTCTGCGGCAAATAACGCCTGTTCAAAAGAATAATCACCGCCACTGGTGGTAATATTCGGTCCGGTTGCACCATACAGTATAGCCACCTGACTGGCCGGTCCGTTATGGACAGATCCTACAAAATCGGTGGGGCTTGGGAACTGTTCTTTGGACTCTGTCAGGCGGGTCAGGAAATCATGGGTTTCCGACAGGGCGCCCCATCCTGTGCCCATAAAAACAGCGCCGGGTTTCCTGTCGCCAAAGGACGAGCTTTGGAAAGCTTCTGTTGCTAAAGAAAGAGTCATTCTCGGCAGACGTTTGAGTCGGCGTATCAGTCTTGGCGGCAGAGATTTAGAAATTGTCTCCAGTTCAGCTTTTTTAGCAACAGAAGAGCCGGTAATTATTTGGGAAATGGTCGAAACTAAATCACCTGCTCCCGTCATGCAGGAGTAGCCGTGGATGGCCAGTCCCGGGGATCTTTGATGAAATACCGGTTTTGGGAAAATGTCGGATTGGCCGAAGACCAAAGAACCATTATTGCCTCCAAAACCAAAGGAATTGGACAGAACGGCCTTTACCGGATGTTCCAGCGGGTCGACAAGCGGCATCAGGCCAAGCACAGGATCGACATTTTGCAGACCTGTATTGGCCGGCATCAATCCACTGGCGAGAGCGAAAGTGGATACGACCGCCTCAATGGCTCCCGCAGCGGCAAGGCTGTGGCCTGAAGCTCCCTTTATCGATGAAAGCGGGGGAAGAGCAGGAAAAAGTCGGCGCAAAGCTTTGGATTCCGCCAGATCGTTATCCGGAGTTCCGGTACCATGGAGGTTGATATAGCTGATATCATCAGGACCAAGCCCGGCATCGGCAAGCGCTTTCTGCATGGCCGTAAAAGCACCCTGACCTTCGGGGTGCGGGGCTGCTGCATGGTATGCATCGCAGGAAAGACCTGCGCCAAGAAGCTCAGCTCCGGGGTTTTCGGGCTTTTCGGTGGTAAGCAGAAGCATGGCTGCACCTTCGGCCACGGCCATGCCCTGCCGGTTTTGATCAAGGGGTTTGCAACCAGTTGGGTCGACAAGTTGCAGGGAATTAAAACCGAAATAAGTGAGGCGGCTCAGTGAATCAACGGCTCCAGCAAGAATCGTTTTGGCTTGCCCGTTGCGAAGCATTTTTAAAGCCATGGCAATGGCAACTGAGCTGGAAGAGCAGGCGGTCGAAATAACGAGGGCAGGGCCAGAGCAGTTCAGTTCTTCGGCGATAACGTCGGCAACGGTATTGAGACCGTGGTGCCGGTACAAGTTCTTGTTCTGCTCATTGCTTTTGAGCAATTCTTCGGTGGTGAGAATGCCGCCGGTCGTGGTACCTAAAATGACAGCATCAGGCGGCTTGCTGCATCCTTCAATAGCCTGACGAGCTGCGATGAGAGCCAGAAGATGGGTCCTGGGAAGGGGCGATGATTCATCCAGGCTAGAAACCTGTCCAACAGGCAGAGGCGAATTTTGCACCAGGGAAAACAATTCCAGAGGCTTAATTGCCGAACGGTTTTCACGAAGAGTTTGTTCTGTGGCAGAAAGTCCCGAGCCCATCGAGCTGATGATGCCCGTTCCGCGGATATAAACTGATTTGCAGGTCAAGATTATGCTTTGGCTGAATTCTCTTGAATATACTCGGCTAGATTGGCAAGTGATGAAAAAACTTTTTCGCCGACCTCCTGGTTGTTAATGATAATGCCATAATCTTTTTCAACCATGACCACCATTTCTAAAACATCAATCGAGTCAATACCCAGCTCACCACCAACAAGCTGACTGTTTTCATCAAAATCTTCAGGCTTTACATCTACCAGATTGAGAATTTCTATAAGTTTGACTTTGAGCTCTTTTACCAGTTCACTCATAATATTTTGCTTTTAAAGAAGGGTTGTATTAATTAATAACACCTAAGTCATCTGAGCTTGTATGCTTTTACGAGCTTATCAGCAGAGTGGCAGTTTGACAAGTTTGGCTTTTTCTTTTTTGATGGCGTCGTAAAAACTCTTCATCTGCGTCGTTGCTTCAAAATTTATATCATTACGACGTACTCTAGTACGCCGAAATAATAGAAATTTTGCGCGCCTCGCATATGAAGTTTTTTACTTAGCCATCCGGAAATTCTGGTTTTTACGAGTTTTTTAAAATTTACTTACTTTTTGAAGTCGCAACATGGCATAATGCCAACATTCCAAAAGAATGCCAACAGGAAAATGGATATTGTAACATTATCAGACCTGAGCCTGGAAGACCTGCTCCCGCATCGCGGAAACATGATGCTAGTGGAAAAAGTTCTTGAGGTTGACAATGATCACGCTCTTACCGTTAGCCGTGTAAAAAAATACTGGCCTATGGCTGATGACAATGGAGTGCATCCCCTTATTTTAATTGAGCTGGCTGCACAAACCGCTGGGGTCTGCAACGGCTGGGAGAGGATACAGACCAAGGGTCTTGACTCGGAAAAAATGGGCTGGCTGGTTGGTATAAAAAAAACTGAAATACTTGTTGATCATCTACCAAATTTCCATTTACCTTTCGGCAGTGAAATTATCACCAGGGCCGAAAACAGTTACGTCTTTGAAAATCTTCGGGAAGTGTCCTGCGAATCTCGCATAGACAATAAAATAATATGTAAGAGCATCCTGCAACTCTTCCAGGCATAATTGATGGCGTCGTAAAAACTCTTCATCTACTTCGTTGCTACAAAATTTCTATTCTTACGACGTACTCTAGTACGCCGAAATAATAGAAATTTTGAGCGCCTCGTATATGAAGCTTTTTACTTATCCATCTGTAATTATAGGTTACGAATTTATCATAATTGTCATGACAACTAAAAACGAATTAAACGATCAGGACGAGAAGAAGATTGCTATTATAACCGGTGGCAGCAAAGGTATCGGTAGAGCTATCTGCATCGAGTTGGCCCGGTCCGGTTGTTTTACCGTTATCAATTATATGAGCGATAAAAACGGTGCAGAGCAGACTTTAGCCATGGTGGAAGATATTGGCGGTCAGGGCGAAACTTACCAATTCGATGTCAGGGAGGGAGAGGCAGCGGAGAAAGCAGTTGCAGATATCGCTGAAAGGATGGGAAGCATTGATATTCTGGTCAACAACGCCGGAGTTGTAGCCGACGGGTTATTTATGATGATGCCTCCTGAAAAATGGCAGTCGGTAATAGATACCAGCCTGAATGGCTTTTATAACATGACCAGGCCGGTGATTGAGCAAATGGTCCGGAAGCGCAAAGGCAGCATTGTCTCCATATCGTCCGCCAGTTCTCTCATGGCTAATCGCGGTCAGGCCAATTATTCGGCGGCCAAGGCGGGATTGAATGCAGCCAGCAGAGTGGTCGCCTCCGAGGTTGCCAGGCTCGGTATCCGGGTTAATGTGGTGGCTCCTGGATTAATTGAAACGGATATGATTGTCAACGCGCCGAAAGCAGAGATAAAGGCACTGATTCCCATGGCCCGCATCGGCAGGCCGGAAGAGGTCGCCCAAGTGGTAGGTTTTCTCTGTTCAGGTGCCGCTTCTTATGTGACCGGTCAGATAATATCAGTAAATGGCGGCATGTTTTGATAAAAATTAAGTTTCTGGTTATCACCTTACTGATTTTTCTTTTTGCTCCGGTTTGTTTCGGTCAAACTGATGCCCCGGAGCCTGTTGCCCTGCTGTCTATTCAGGCGGATTTCATTCAGGAAAAACATCTGAAGATCCTTGTCCGACCGATAATCTCAACCGGAACCTTCATCTTTCAGGCCCCTCAATCCCTGCGCTGGGAGTATCGAACTCCCGTTCCTTCTATCCTGCTCATGCATGGCGGCAGGGTGAAGAAGTTTATTGAAAAAGATGGCCGGCTTGTAGAAGACAAAGGGATGGGGCTCGACTCCATGCAGGTTGTACTGGGAGAAATCAGCAATTGGCTGGATGGTCGATTTTCCGATAATGACATGTTCGGCGTATCCTTTCCCGATAAAAGTACCGTCTTGCTTACTCCAAAAGAACAGGCCCTTGCTGGGATAATCAGCAAAATTGAACTGAAACTTGCCGACCGGAAAGGCCTTCTGGATGAGGTAACTATTTTTGAAGGCCCGGATTCGTACACGAAGATGACCTTCACAAACAGAGTTCTCAACAAGGAAATACCTGCCTCTGTATTTACCGACAAATGAAATTCCACACCTTCTTCCTCTTGTTTATACTGTTTTTTTTAGTTGCCTGTGCCACAGACCCTCAGCTGCGGCTGCCGGAAATAACAACTGCAGAGGATGGCCAGGAGAAAGATATCTGTGCGGATGTTTTTCCTCAAGGAAATCGGGGAAAATGGCAGTTTGTCCACTCCATTGACTTTACTATGAAAAATGGGTCCGGCACGACTGTTGTCGGGGTTACAACCCTGGATGGAAATGATATTGAAAGCGCCTTGGTTACAGTTGAAGGCCTTACCCTTTTTGAGGCAAATTTCAGACATGATAAAAGTTTTGAAATCAAGCGGGCTATTCCTCCCTTCGATAACCCTGAGTTCGCGAACGGCTTGATAAATGACATTAGGGCAATTTTTCAACCGCCTCCAGGCATTCAAATGCAAACCGGCCAATTAGCAGGTGCAGTATCTACCTGCCGATATGTCCAAGTGGATGGCGGGGTAGTCGATGTTCTGCCCGATATCGATGGCTGCCTGCAGATTAAAAGATACAACCCGGACCTGATCCTGGAGCGTTCCATTATAGGGAAGTCCTGCCGGGAAATCGGGTCCAGTCTCATCCCGAACTACATAGAGTTGAAAACCTTTGGCCGAACCGGCTATACTCTGAAAATGACCTTAATAAGCGCTGATAACTTTAAATGAAATTTAAACTCATATATCCCAAATGGGCCAAACTGGACAGACAGACGGAGTTTCATCTTCCCCCGCATGGCCCGGTAGTTTTTGCTGCTGCACTTCCGGATTATGTCGATATTGATTTTGTCGACGAAAACCTGGCAGAAATAGATTTTGACGAGGCGGTTGATTTTGTCGGCATCTCCATGATGCTCACCGTTCAGGTTAAAAGAGGCTGGGAAATTGCCGATAAATATCGCAAAAGAGGCGTGAAAGTTATCTTTGGCGGTATTTCCACGATGCTCCATGCCGAGGAAACCATGGCCCACGCGGATGCTGTCTTTCTCGGGGAAGCGGAAGGCCGTATGGAACAGGTTCTTGATGATTTCCGACAGGGGAAGCTGCAACACTGCTATGATTTTATCAACGACAGGCCGGATATTGCGCTGGTTGGTCCGGCGCGAAGAGATATTCTCGACCGTAAGCTCTATAACTATAAGGGCGTGCAGATGGTCGATCTGGTGCATGCCTCACGCGGTTGTCGTTTCAATTGCTATCCATGCGCCGTGTCTTATCTGGGAGGAAGAGAATTCCGGCCGCGGCCCATCGATAAAGCCATAGCCGAAATAGCCGGTATCGACAATAACCGGCTGTTTATCGTCGATAATTCCCTGGCCCAGGATACCAAATGGGAGATGGATCTGTTTAAGGAGATGATTCCGCTGAAAAAGAAGTGGTGTTCCCATCCTATTGAAGACAAGCCTGAGGTTCTTGATCTGGCGGCCCAGGCGGGGGCCTGGTATGTATATCAGGCTGTTTTTGATACTTCGGATTATATCAAGGAGCGGATCAAACGCTATCACGATCATGGCATAGGGGTGGAAGGAACAATCCTGCTGGGGCTTGACAGTCACACGGAGGATTACATCAAGAAATTGATTGATTTTTTACTTGAGATCGAACTGGATCTTGCCGAATTTACTGTTCTCACACCATTTCCTCATACTAAAGCTTATGATGAGTTGAGCAGACAAAATCGCATTCTGTCCCATGACTGGAATGAGTTTTCTGCTGATCAGGTGGTTTTTCAGCCAAAGAATATGAGCCGGGATCGACTGCAGGAGTTGCTCGATTATGCCTGGAATACCTTCTATCAAGATGAGCCCCAATCAATAAAAATGGCCAAACTTTTTAAACAGGTCGTCAAAAAAGAAATGGAGGACAATACCTTCAGGCCTCGAAATAGAGAGCTTAGCGGACAATCTTTCGGCAAAGCGGTAACGAGGAGTGATGAACGCTGATAATCCGGCAAAGCCGATAGATCAGGCAGAGCCGATGAATACTGACAAGGCCATTGACAACCTGCTGCAGGGTCCTGAATATTCGGACAAGGAATTTATTCATTCCGGAACTACGTTTGGCGAAGTATATGAAATGGCTTCCCGGCTGCGCGCGGTATTGGACAAACCCGAAAATCGAGGTTCAGCTGTTTGTCTTGCCGCTGAAAATAAAGCTGTTATCGCGGCGGCACTCTTAGCTTCCCTTGCAGGAGGACCAACTCTCCTCTTGCCTTACGCTTTTTCTGCTAAAGCTCTAGTGCGAATGCAGGAGGCAACCGGCTTTACCATCGCGATTTCGGATGTCGTCAGAGAATTTCCCCAAGGGGTACAGGTGATCTGTCCGCAGTCGAAAAAATCTGCGGCACTTTTGCTTGACGGCCAGGCCTCACCCCGTGCCGAACTGCTGAAAATATTTACCGGCGGATCCACTGGTACACCCCAGGTATGGGCCAAAACCGCGGAGAATATTTTCAATGAAGGGTTATTTCTGGCCAGACATTTTGCTGTTACAGAAAAAGACTGCATTATGGCTACAATCCCGCCGTATCATATCTATGGCCTGCTTTTTTCCGTTGTACTACCGCTCATCTCTTCGGCAACCGTAGTGGGCGAAACACCTTCCTTTCCCAATGAAATTGCCCAGGTCGCAGAGGAGCGCAAGGTTACAGTTCTGGCTAGTGTTCCAGCACATTACCGTGCACTTCGGGAGATAAAAAAAGATATGTCGCTGCGAATGGCATTTTCGTCGGCCGGTATGCTGGATGCCGCTGATAACGAGGCATTCTGCCATAAACATAATACGGGTGTGGTGGAGGTGTATGGTTCCACTGAAACCGGCGGGATAGCTACCAGAAATAGGCACCTTGGTGAAGAGTTCTTTTCGCCTTTTGCAACGATTGACTGGAAAATTTTGGAGGGTCGCCTGGCCGTCCATTCGCCTTATATTTCACCTGATTTACCCGTTGACGAGGATGGGTTTTTTACAACCAACGATCGGGTTGAGGCGAAGGGGATAAACGAATTTTTCCTGAAGGGACGAGCCGATACAGTAACCAAAGTAGGTGGAAAAAGGGTGGATCTCGAAGAAATTCGTAGCCTTATCAAGAGAATTCCAGGTGTTGTCGATTGTGCGGTTATAGCCTTACCTGAATCCGGAGGAAGGGAGCACCAGATTGGAGCTTTGATCGAGGGAGACGGACTTGATATGGAAATGATCAGAAAAACCCTGGTCGACTCGCTGGAACCATACGCTCTGCCTCGTCAATTGAAAAAAGTCGAAAGGATCCCGGTGCAAAAAAACGGAAAATACAACTGGGCTGACATTGTCCAGCTTCTCAATACAAGTTTATAATGAACGACCTTCATCAGAGTTTTGCCGCAGGTTATGCAAGCCTTTCTGCCTGGTCCGATCTTTTGGACCGGATCAATGTATTTCCGGTTGCCGATGGAGATACGGGTACTAATCTCCGAATCAGTCTGGCACCGCTGCGTGATTGTGAGCAAAACCGCAAGATACTTCCCGACTTGCTGGCCCGTTCAGCAACCGGTAATTCCGGTAATATTGCTGCGGCTTTTTTTCGGGAATTCTGTCGGGCTGAAAGTTACACTGAACTTGCGGAAAAAGCAGTATCCGGCAAAACCAAAGCCTGGCAGGCAATAGCTAGCCCTCGGGCAGGAACGATGCTTTCTGCTTTTGATAGTCTTGCCAGCGTCCTTGCGAGCCAGAAAGATAGAGCAGCAGTTTATATACCGCTGAGTATCGAAATGCAGGATGCCGTCCGTGCAACCTCGCAGCTCCTCCCCGAACTCAAGACTGCAGGAGTGGTCGATTCGGGGGCTTTAGCCATGTATGTTTTTTTTGATGCATTTTTTAGACACGTCACTCATCAAGAAGATGAACCGAGTTCCATTCTTGATCTTTTCGCGGGAAAACTTGTCATCAACAGTTCCTTTCGTCCATTAACCAGTGACAGCCATTGTGTCGATGCGGTCATTCAAATGGCCGATAAACATGCAGCGGTCCAAGACCGCATTGCAGCAATGGGAGAGAGCGTCGTGGTGGTGCAGGATGAAGCCATGCTCAAGGTCCATTTGCATACATCGGATATTGACCAGTTGCGTGGGGGACTTGGATCGTTTGGTGATATCGTCCATTGGTCGGCTGAAGAGATTGATCAGGGCGCATCAGACCAATATTCCAAACCTGTTGCAAAATCAGCTCTGCATATCGTAACGGATGCAGCCGGGTCTATTACCAGGGAAATGGCCCGGCAACTTGGCATTACGCTGCTTGACAGTTATATCATCGTGGGCGACAGCTCAAGGCCGGAAACTCTGTATCGCCCGGAACAGATCTATCCCCTGATGAGCAATGGCGTAAAGATAACTACCGCCCAGGCCTCAACATATGAACGGCATCAACATTATCAGAGTATTGCTCAGCAGTTCGGCCGTTCCCTGTATCTCTGTGTAGGCTCTGCCTTTACCGGCAATTATGAAACTGCCGCAGCATGGCAAGAAGAAAATGATTCTGATAACCAGTTTACGATAATTGATACCGGCGCGGCCTCGGGAAGGCTTGCCCTTATTGCTCTGCTCGTCGCCCGACAGGCCAAATGCGTTGGTAGTCCGGATGAAGTCATTGAATATGCGAGAAAAACCATTGCCGAGTGTGAGGAATTTGTCTTTATCGATGAACTGAAGTATCTGGTGGCCGGTGGCCGGGTTTCCAGGACAAGCGGATTCTTCGGAGATTTATTGTCTATGAAACCGGTTATCAGTCCAACCAGCGAGGGCGTGCGGAAAGTCGGAGTGGTCCACAGCAGAAAGGGGCAACTCGCTTTTGCCATAAAAAAGCTGGATAAGCGGTTTAAAAGATCTTCCGCACCCGTCGTTTTGCTGCAATATACCGATAATGAGCAATGGGTGAAAGATACTGTACGGAAGCAGGTAGAGGCGCTTTTACCGGAAGCGGAAATTCTGCTTGTTCCGTTGTCTCTGACTTCAGGAGTTCATATGGGACCGGGAACCTGGTCGATTGC
>JBARUR010000079.1:0-7664 GCA_049645845.1 Desulforhopalus sp.
ATGAATTTTGTAGGTGGTCATAAACTACTCTCCCGTTTAAGTGAATAAAATGCCTGACTGTTTTCTTGGCAGACCTTTGTAAGATCTTTTGTGAATATTATTTTTTTAATCGCCAGAAATCCGGATGGAGCATTGCTAAAAATGGGATGAGTTCCAAACGTCCCACAATCATATTCACAATAAAAATAATTTTAGTTGCCCAAGACAAATTACCGTAAGTCCCCATGGGACCTATTTCTCCAAAACCGGGGCCGATATTGCCTATAGTTGCGGCTGTACCGACAAGGCCAATTGAAGCCGAACCTTCAATTATTGTAACGGCATATGCAGAGATAGTCATCAATACAATATAAAATAACAGAAAAGCAAGCACCTGAAACTGGATCGTATCGGGTACAGTTTTTCCATCAATTTTAATTGGCATCACAGCGCGGGGATGAACAAGTTGAATTAACTCACGGCGCATGTATTTTGCACCTAAAATAACACGTATGACCTTGATCCCGCCACCGGCGGAACCGGCGCAGCCGCCAACCAGCATGACGCTGAAAATTAGTGTCTGAGCACCTATTGACCAGAGGGCAAAATCGGAAGAGGAAAAACCGGTTGTTGTAACAACAGATACAATTTGAAAGAGACTCTCCCGGATTGAAGCAAGCCAATTTCCATTATTATAAAAAGTGAGATCAATTGCCAGAAAGAAAGAAACTGTGAGAATGATGATTGTGTAGCCTTTGAATTCCTCTCTTTTTATTAATGCAGCCAAGCGTCTTCGGGCGACGGTCTGATATTGACAGGCAAAATTAGAACCGGCCAGAAACATAAAACCGATTATTATCCATGTTATGGTGGGGCTGTTGTAGCCCATAATGGATTGGGGATGAGGAGAAAATCCTCCGGCAGCCATCGTTGATAAAGAATTGCATACTGCATCGAATACAGGCATTCCGACCAATATCAGGCATCCAATTTCAAGAAGAGTAAGCACACAATATACCAGCCAGAGAGCTTTTGCCGTCTGGGTGATACGAGGCGTTACTTTTTCCTCAGTCGGACCGGGTGATTCGGCAAAGAACATCTGCCTGCCGGCAACTTTAAACTGAGGCAAAATTGCCACAAATAAAACCACAATACCCATTCCGCCAAGCCACTGAGACAGACTGCGCCATAAAAACAGACTTTTTGGATATAAAGAAAAATCGACAAAGATGGTGGCCCCGGTTGTAGTGATGCCGGATGCTGATTCAAAATAGGCATCAAGAGGGCTGAGGCCATAAAAGAGGTAAGGAATCGCACCCATTGCTGCTGTAACGATCCAGGCAAGAGCTACAATCAGAAAACCTTCATTACGCTTGAGGTTGTCGAAATTACGAAGGAAGCCGCCCGCTTTTTGGAGCAGCAGTCCAATTGCCACCGAACTCATGGAGGCAACTAAAAAAGGCAGAATTGAATAATAATCCCGTTCAATGAGTGCAACAATGATCGGACTCAGCAGAATAATGCCAAAGGCGACGAGGATGATGCCAAGGGATGAAGAGATATGTTCTTTTTTCATTGAGCAAACATCTTCTTAACGGCTTCAGCATCCTTAGCCATAGTAAATAACTTCAAAATATCGCCCCCTTGTATTACGGTCTCTCCATGCGGGACAATAATATTTCTCCCGCGCTGAATTACACCGATAACCGCATTAGCACTGAAGGTCAAATCGACTACTCTTTTTTCCGGAGCTCCCTCTGGAATGGTGATGCGAAGTACTTCTCCCTGTCCACCTTCGATCAGAGCGAGAATATCTACATCATCTGCCTGGACACGATTCAGAAGATCTTTGAGCGCTGCTTCGCGCGGAGACACAACGACATCGATTCCAACCCGATCAAAGAGCAGTGCCGTTTGGGAATTACTGACCCGGGTAATAATACGTCCTTTACTCAGTTGTTTAACCAGCAGGGAGCATAGCAGGTTTTTCTCGTCGTTATTGGTGACACAGATGATGGCATCGGCTTCACCAATAGCTTCATTTTCAAGCAGTTCAAAATCCGTCCCGTCACCATTAAGTACGAGGGCCTTTTTTAAACTGCCGGCTAAAAAGAGGCATCGCTCCTTGTCGTGCTCAATAATAGTCACACTAATATTTGCCTGCTCGAGTTTTTCGGCCAATAGATAGCCGACACTGCCTCCGCCGATAAGGACTACTCTGCTAATTTTAGTTTTTTTCTGAAAGAACCGGGCGGCCAATAAATCCAGCGCGCTTCCTTTTCCCATAAAAACTACTTTGTCGTTGAGGCTAATGACCGTGGAGCCGTCTGGAATAAAAAGTTTGTTATCTCGAGTTATACCGATGATCAGGACATTTTCAGGAAAGGTACAATTCATAATTCTTTTATCACAAATTAAGGAATCTTCCTTGATACGGTATTCGAAAAGTTTGGCTCGTCCCTGGGCAAAATATTCAACATCCAAAGCTTCCGGAACCATCACAATTCGAAAAATATCCTGGGTCAGTAACTGCTCAGGCCAGATAACTATATCAATATCATATGGTGCTCTGTAGCGGCCCTGGCTGTAAAACATCAAGTTATTATAAAGATCCAGGGTGCGGACAAAACAGATAGTCTCAATATCGGCAATTCTTTTTACAGTCCAGCAGGCTACAATATTAGACTCATCGCGAACAGAGCAGGCTATAAAAAGGTCCATCTTGGCTGCCATACATTGTTCGAGAGCATTTACATCGGCTCCGCTGCCATTGACAAAACTGACATCGAGATTGCCAAATCTTTCAGGAATATTTTCCTGCTCGTCTAAAACGGTAATATCGTGTTCGCCGCTGAGTCGTAGTGCTGCCATATAGCCGATCTCAGATGCGCCATAAATTAATATTTTCATTATTATCTCCGTTCGTAAAAAAAATGTCCTGACTTATACATTGCTCCATGAATGGGAACGGCGGTATTTTACCTTGAGATCATCAAATCTGCTTTGAGGCTTATCACCTATAGACACAAAATGGCCGGAGCAATTTTGTTACGGGTGGATGTCAAATTCCATTTGTGGCTCTAAAAGTCTCCGGTTGCAAATCAAAAAACCAACAGCAAACACCAGAGCATGAAATTTATATTATAGATATGGAACCAGGCTAAAGGCATTTTCCTGTCCCTGCAGATTTCATAGTATCTGGCTGCAGACTGAAAAATATAGAAAGGATTGAACCAGAATTTCCTTTCGTTGAACTCTTTATGTTCTTGCAAAAGAGGAATGATCCTGAAAACATATATTCCGACATAAAGGGCAAATGCACAGGTAAAGAAGACAAATTTTGTTTGCAGATCCATAACGTTCTTCGAGATGAAATTTTCCAGGAGAGATATAAACGGAAGGAAATGTACCCCATCCGGGGATAGAAGACAAGCGCGGAAGTTGTTTGAGAACCTTCCAAAATTCGCACATGACAAGCGTGCTTTTACAATCAAACCATAATGGCATCATTAAATAAGTCGACATTGACATGCTGATCGAACGAGTATCAATGCTTTGTGATGCAATCGATTCCTTTGATTTGTCCTTCGGTAACCCAGTTGAGGAAGACATAAGGATCTGTTTTTGCAACTTCACTTATTTTCTTCATATCTTCAAGGGATACATCGAAGTGAATGCAACCGTCATTTCCTACATATTTCTCATAGTCGAACATGTATTGCTTTACATGCTCTGTTGGAATTCCGGTTATTCCGGAAATGAGCCTGGAATAGAATTCAAGAGCATTCATTCACATATCCGTTGTACAAGGTTGTCCGTTTAGCAAAACCAGAACCGGCCAAAGGAAAGGAATAATGAAAGCTCCGCACTCCCGGCAAAATTAAGGCACCTTAATTGATACTAAAATCCTATCAGATATACCCGGATTTTCACAAGGAGAAAAATGCAGAGAACTCTTGTTCTTCAGCCATTTTGGCAAGGGAACTACAGGAGAGGCTGCGATACTCCGCGAAACCAAACGAGCAAAAGCAACAATAGATAATGATCGTCTTGCCCTATTTGTCTTGCCCTATAATGTGATCGAAATTCGTCAGATTTTCGAAGAAGCCGATTTCGCGATCAAAAAATAGGAGGCGGTTATTAAATCATTTGGTTGTCGGTGTTCTTTAGCAGGAGTTGGATTATTGTTTCAGAGTGATTGGATACCGCAAAAGACCCAAGCAAGCACTGCAGCAGACCCGGCATGGGTGTCGCGATGTGGTGTTTTTATTTTGGGAAAAATTCGACTGTTTTTATAATCCGAGGTCCTGATTGATAATGACGGCTTTTATCCTTCCTTTTGGATAAGATTTTTCTGTAATGGTCCAAGTATTACAGATCCGATCAGGGCTTTTGCAATCAGAGCAGTATGCAGTTTTCATACATGGTGTTTTAAGGTCGCTATGCCTCATTGCATTTTAGAGGAGCTGCATAATATTTGATACGGTGCATTGCGTCCTCAACCTCTGACACAATTTTATTTCTGCCGATGGTAATGATGACGTGCCTAGGCCCAAATATTATTCCTGCCACCCGATTGCCAACCATGTCAAGATTGACCAGTTTACCTGATTCAGTTAGGGCATTGCTACCGGTGAAAAACAAATCTACCAGCAAAGCTTACCTGCGACGTTCCATAACTTCATCTTGAGATATCTCTGGATCGAAGGTTGTGATAATTTGAACGTCTTGATTCTCTGCTATCTTTTCGAGAACCTTGGTTGCGTGCAGGGTCATCGAGTCCCCCCAGGAAATACTATGAAAAGAAATAGTTGGGAGTATTTCTTTTTACAATTAAATTGTTGGCGTCCGATGGTGTTTCAGCAAGAAATACCTCAAAATTATTTTTTTCTAATGCCTCTTTGCATTTCTCAATTCTTTTTTTCCAGTATAAATCAACGTATTCTGTCATGGTATGCATCCAGATTTTGGTTTAATCTCTTAGTTTAACAACCGGACTCAACAGGGAGCCGAGCCATAAGGTTATGGCCAGGCCGTTCCAGAATCTCACGATCATATAAATAATTCTTTCAAAAAAAGTTCTTCCATTTGGAATCCAGCACGCAAAATAGATTTTTTTTGACAATCAGTGAATATAGATGTCATAATCTATATTTATCCAGCTGAATAATGACTTAATTAATTTTTATTTATAACCGAACGCTATATCCCAAGACAATCTATTACTTAGAAGATTCATACGATGATCGTTATTTGCTCCTACTGCCGTAAGTTTATCAAAGAAAAAGAACCCCTGGCCAATAAGAATCACACTCATGGAATGTGCAATGACTGTTATGAGTCAAGAATGAAGCAGCTCAAAGGTTTATCCTTTGATGAATATCTGGAAGGTTTTGATATTCCAGTGCTGATTGTTGATAACGAAGGACGAATTGTGGCGGCTAATGATAATGCGCTTGCCTTAATTGATAAACCTTTGGCGGAAGTGAAAGGATTTCTCGGTGGAGAAGCGTTGGAATGTGTTTATGCGCGCCTTCCTGAAGGCTGCGGGAATACTGTCCATTGCCCCGCCTGTACAATCAGAAGACTTGTGGAAAAAACCGAGGATACTCAGTCCCATTATCTGAACCAGCAGGTATTTTTAGCAAGAGATGACAACACTCTTCTTTTGAATGTATCAACTGCATATAAAGAGGGAATGGTAAGTATTTCGATCTCTGAGATACATCCGGTGATGGAAGAAACAGCACACTGTGAGATATAACCAAGTGGGTGTGCATACATTTCAAACTAAATTGTTAAATTTTTGGTTGATGTTTTCCAATTCCGAATTGATGGTATCAGCTGGAATGTAATACTATATTGATTGTGGGTTTCGCCTGCTAAGGCATAATTGAATACTGGAGAGCAATTCATCTATCTCAAATCATTTAACAAGGAAATCGTCTATTCCGATGCTTATTGCTTCCATGGCTAATTTTGAATCACTGTAGCCGGTGATGACGATAACCAGCGTCTGTGGTGCGATGTTTTTCGTAGCTTTCACCACATCAAGACCATTAACTCCTTCCATTGTCATGTCGGTGATAACCAGATCATACGACGTGTCCTGCAAAGCACTGATCGCGTCACTCCCCCTGGACACAGCAGTTACCAGATAATTTTCTGCTTTTAATTCATGGGACAGAACCTTCAGGACAATCAATTTTCATGATCAATTCTGAGTAGCAATTCTAGCCATTGATCGGGAGTGCAGTTTACCCCGATAATCTGACCATAGCAAGAAAAGCCCTGCCCCCTGTAAAGTTCCAAGATCGTGAGTTCCACCGTGGCCCCTTCCTCCTAGCAGGTTGCAATGATTGAAGAGGTCTATTATCTTGAGAGTTTATCGGCTTGATTAAACGGAATATACAAGGTGAACAAAAGCCTTTCCTCGTGTTTGTTCTGGGATCGTGATTGCCGTTTTTCGAAAGCCTCAATTTAATCAGGAGAGAGAAATATGGATAAACGGAGAGAAATTCACGACAGGGTTCTGAATGCATCAAACACAGAAGAGCTCGCTAAAGCATATAGTGAATGGGCCGATGATTATGACCAAGACCTGATTGATGAGATGGGATATGTCGCCCCACTCAAAGCCACTCAACTATTCTCGGATAATGTTGAAGACAGATCGACGATTATACTCGATGCTGGCTGTGGAACCGGGCTGGTAGGAGAGTGCCTGCGTCGGCATGGTTACAAGAACATTGAGGGACTTGATTATTCCAGAGCAATGCTGGAAAAAGCCGGTCAAAAACAGATCTATCGAAAATTAACACAAGGAGATCTCACCGGATCTCTTGATATAGCGAGCAATACATTCGATGCTATCATAAGCGTAGGCACATTTACCTGTGGACACGTGGGCCCGGAAGCTTTTGATGAGTTGTTGCGTATCGCAAAACCCGGCGGCCACATCTGCTTCACCGTTCGTGATAAGGCATGGGAGGAAGACAGCTACTTTGACAAGATAGGGGCCTTACAACGCAACGGGGGGTGGACCATGTTGGCAGAAAGCACTACTGAATATATAAAAAGTGATGGTTCAAACTGCAGAATCTGCTTGTATCAGGTCAACAAAATCTCCAGATGAGATTTAACATAAAAATAGCACAAGAAAAGGCAGGAAAAGAAATAGAAAAGGAGGTTAAAAAATACCCCCCTCCCTCTAAGCATGTAAGCCCGAACCCTGCCTAGCAAATATGAATATATCTGATTACCAAAAAACAAAACACACAGTATCAAAAAATGATTCGCAGATTACTAAATAAATATTCATCCCATCATTAAAAACGTGGAAAAATCACCGGGAGAAAGACCAGGGTATTTATAAGTTCGAACGCTGATAATCTTGAAACTGCAAAGCTGGACCAAAATGTAGAAAACGAAAAAGGGTTGCGGAAACCCGCAACCCCTTCTTGGCATTGGTGCCCTCGGCGCGAATCGAACATGCGACACCAGGATTAGGAAGTTTGCGACCGCACACGTAAGCTACTGATAAATAAGATCATAAACTATTGCTCAGAATACCCATGTAGTGCATCGGTTTTGAAGTCTACCCACGACAATGCTGCTTACTCTCAAGCCCCGCAACTTCTCTTACTAGTGCTTCATGATTTATAAAACCTGTTTTATAGATCACA
>JBARUR010000080.1:0-10990 GCA_049645845.1 Desulforhopalus sp.
ATGGCGACCGTTGAATTCTCGCCTGTTGTCTGATCGATAAGAACATGTTGGGACAATCGATCATTGCTGTTCGTTAGCATGAGTGGCTGATTCTTTGATTTGAGGATACCCTCGAAAGTAGTCAAATCTCCTGCCAATTTCGCTTCAGTTTTCCCGCGGTACATTTCCAGAGCGTTATAGACAGCGGTATGGCTGCCGGTAAGGGCGCTATCGCCAAGTGAATGCATACCATCAACGGACTCACGGAGAAAGCATGCAGCAATGGTAATTATCGAAAAGAGAATGGTCGCAACAAAACAGAGGAAGAGCTTTGTTGTGTATCTCCAGGCCTTCGTTTCTATCTGAAGTTTTTCAGCGGAATTCTTTTTCATCATTTCCATGGAAATCTGTAAGGTAAAATTGTAATAAGAAAATTATTCGATTTTATTGCGTTTATATTAAAAAAAGCACCGGCATCTCACATTTTCTCACAACTATTTGGCTGGCGCAACCGTATATATATACTCACCGATTATATGTCCCATTTCCATCGGCAGAGAATTTTCAGACCCAAAAGCAAATTCAGAGGCAAAGGCGTTGTAACTGGTACCAATTACTTTTTCAAGAAGCACTTTCTGACTTGTGGCATCTGTCAGTTTCAGATAAATATCAGCGAACGAAGAACCAGCCATAAATCCACCCCACATCCTGGCTTGTGTTCCAACGATCCTCATATCGACGACCCTTGTATCAACAATCATTGCCCCTTTTTTGAGCTGAGTATTCCCCTCTTGGTTTTCCACACTCTTGTACATCTGCTTATCTTTCAGGTATTCGAGCAGGCTGCTTTGAAATTCGCTTTTCATTTTGGGATAATCTGTTGCAAATGAAGACATTTGGAGAGGATTTAATACAATAGAGGTATAACCTGAAGTGATTCTGGGTTCCTTTTCTACCGATTCAATAGAAGCTCCTTCAATTCGCTCAATGCCGGCATACTCATCCTGTGAAGGCGTTGTTGTTTTCATTTGCCCTGCACAAGAGCATAACATGACAGCTAAAACCAACATCGCCATTGTCTTACAAACTTTCATTTTCTTTTTCTCCTTTGGTGTAAACTCTTACTGATTTTTTAACTGCTCTTAAATCTCTTAAAACATAAAACCCGCAACATATAAACGCCCGGATGATAGTTTTATCCCAGCTAAATGTTGTAGAAGAATGCATCAATTCTTATGTTTACTTATCAACCATTTCAGATTTTCAGAAAAAAGGCAATTAACGCGGGAGAAATATATGAAAATTGACTTCCCCAATAAACAAGGTGAAATACTTTCCGGCAGGCTTGAGCTGCCTGCTGCGACGCCAAGAACATATGCCCTGTTCGCTCATTGTTTCACCTGCTCCAAGGATTTCATTGCAGCCAATGTCATTTCCAAAACCCTTGCCGAAAATGGCATTGGTGTTTTGCGTTTTGATTTCACCGGGCTCGGAAACAGTCAGGGAGATTTCTCCAATACCAACTTTTCGTCAAATATCGATGATCTTATCAGCGCATGCGCATATCTGGCCAAGGAATTCGGCGAACCGGAACTCCTCATAGGCCACAGTCTTGGAGGGGCTGCTGTGCTCAAGGCGGCTGAACAAATGGAGCACGTCAAAGCCGTTGTCACCATCGCCGCCCCAAGTGATGTACATCATCTTACTCGGCTATTTGGAGATAATCTTGAGACAATCGAAGGAAAAGGCGAGGCGGATATTACACTTGCCGGACGAAGCTTCACGGTTAAGAAGCAATTTCTTGACGATATAAAAGGAACAAGCCTTCTCGATGGGATTAATAACTTTCGCAAAGCCCTTCTGGTGTTACATGCCCCTTTCGACAAGATCGTTTCCATTGATCATGCGGAAAAAATCTTCAAGGCAGCTAAGCACCCCAAAAGCTTTATAACACTCGATTCGGCGGATCACCTGCTCTCCAAACGCAGCGATGCCCGATATGCAGCAAAAGTATGTGCGGCATGGGTTGATCGCTACCTTTCTGCCTCGGCAGAACAGCCGGATATTGCAGAAAAGGTTGTGCAGGTTAGTGCGCGAAGAGGAGCAAGATTCACACAGGATATCCGTACATCCGACCACCATCTGGTTGCCGATGAACCACTTTCCTTCAAGGGCGACAACCTTGGTATGAATCCCTATGAATTACTCCTGGCCAGCCTGGGAGCATGTACCTCCATGACAATGAAAATGTATGCCGATCGCAAGGGAATTGCACTGGAAGATGTTGTTGTTGAACTTCAACACGAGAAAATTCATGCCAAGGATTGTGCGGAATGCGAGACCAAGGACGGCAAAATTGATAAAATTTTCAAGACGATCGAGCTCACAGGTCAACTCAGTGATGAACAGAAAAAACGCCTATTTGAGATTGCTGAAAGATGTCCTGTTAACAGGACACTCAAATCAGAGATTGTTGTTGCGGCCAAATTAAAATGATTCCTTTTCTTCTTGAATGGCGTTCAGACAAAAATGGCCGGAAGTCAGGGACAGACCATGACAGAACTCAAAACGTTGCAGGATCTGGTACAAAGTTTTCGCCAGCGGGGAGACAAGGATTGCCTTGTGCAGTTTGGCGACGAGAAGACGCACCGCTTCTCTTATGGCGAACTGTATGATAGGGTTACCCGCTTAGCCGGAGGACTCGCCGCTCAGGGAATCGGTCCTGACAAGGTGGTAGGTGTTATAGCTGAAACCCGTTACCAGAGCATCTTGATTTCCCTGGCCGTAATCAACAGCGGTGGGACAATAATGCCCATCGACCCTCAGTTCGATGGAGAAAATCTTGCACATGTTCTGAAAGATGCCTCACCTGCTCTGCTGTTTGCACCCCAGGGACAGGCGAAAAGGGTGAAGGAGCTTAACCTCGAACGTAATCCGGATATTCTTTTTACTGATCGTGAGGAGAACCATGAGAAAAGCTGGTTTTCCATAGCTGAGAAAAGTTCCGGCAACCTGCCGGAAATCGATGCCCGGGACACTGCCGCACTCTTTTATACCTCGGGCACTACAGGTAAACCCAAAGGGGTGCCGCTCTCGCACGCCAATCTTGTCTTTCAGCTGAATGCCCTTATCAAATCCGGGCTTGTTACCGAAGGCGATCGTCTGCTTCTTCCCCTGCCGCTGCACCATGTCTATCCTTTCGTTGTAGGCATGCTCGCTCCTTTAGCTCTGGGATTAGCGCTCATTCTTCCTCGTGCTCTCACCGGCACCCAGGTGGCCCGTGCTATCCATGATGGCAAAGCCACGGTCATCGTGGGTGTGCCAAGGCTCTACGAGGCTTTGATTTCCGGAATCGAGAGCCGTATCGAAGCCGCTGGATACACCGCCCGAACGATCGGTGGCCTGGCCCTGAAGTTGTGTATGTTCTGCCGTCGAACACTTCATCTGCAGGTTGGCAAATTTCTGCTTGCCAAACTGCACCGGCAGTTTGGCAAGCAGCTTAAGGTTCTGGCATCGGGTGGTGCTCCGCTTGATCCGGAACTCGCCTGGCGGCTGGAGGGCCTTGGCTGGAAAGTGGCTATCGGCTACGGACTCACCGAAACCTCACCTATTCTCACCATTAATCCTCCGGGCTCCGGCCGCGTGCAAAGCGTAGGCAAGCCGCTCTCAGGGGTTGAGATCCGCATCGATGAAGGCGCTCGGCCGAAAGGCGAGAGACATCAGAATGAAGGAGGAGAAATACAGGCCAAGGGCTCGGGAGTATTTGCCGAATACCGCCACCTGGATGAAAAGACCAGGGATGCCTTCACCGATGACCGATGGTTTAAAACCGGCGATTTAGGCCGCATGGAAGACGGCTGGCTCAGGGTCACGGGCCGGGTCTCGACCATGATTGTCACCCGTGGCGGAGAAAACGTGCAGCCCGACGAGGTGGAACATGCCATCGATGCCCACCGTTATATTAAGGAAGCAGGTGTTATGGACCAGGATGGCGAGATCAAAGCCCTGATTGTTCCCCACCCAAGCAATATTCGAGCGGACGGCGCCGAGGTTGATGAGGCTGCGCACCGGGCGGTAAATGAGGCCGTACGCCGGCTTCCTTCCTACATGCAGCCTACGGAGGTGGTGGTTTCACACAACCCTATCGAACGTACGCGCCTTGGCAAGATCAAGCGCCATAAGCTCAAAGAGCACTACCGGCGAGCTCAGGAAAAGGACGAGGATGAAGGGTTGGCGCCGATGCCGCCGGAGCGTATGAACGCCGAGGATCGCATGCTCCTTGACGATCCGCGAGCATCTGCCGCATGGGAGCTGCTGGTCAAACGCTTCCCCAAACGCGGTCTTTCTCCCGATGCAAATCTGCGCAGCGACCTCGGGGTGGACTCCATGGGCTGGTTGAATCTGTCCATGGAGCTACGCGGACAAACCGGAATAGACCTTGATGAGGAGGCCATGGCCCGCATCGAGAGCGTCCGTGACCTGCTTAAAGAAATCCAACAGGAGCAAGAAAAATCCGAAAAGGAGCATGCCAATCCAGTGGAAAATCCCGAAAAATTCCTGGACGACGAGAGCGAACACTGGCTGACCGACCTTTCCGGAAGCGAGCGTGCCGCTGCCCGTCTGGCTCACTGGTTTGTTAAATTTTTTTCTCTGGTCTATTTCCGTGCCTCCACAGAAGGGGCCAGCAATATTCCGGCAGATAAACAGATAGTCTTTGCTCCCAACCATGTCAGCTTTCTCGATCCTTTCGTTCTGGCAGCGCTGATTCCCTATAATGTGCTGCGGCGAACTCAGTTTGCAGGTCTGGCCGATCCAGCCTTTGCCAATTCCTTCACCACCTTCTTCGCCCGACTGGCCCGCGCTTTCCCTGTGGATCCGCTGCACAAACCAGGTACCGGTCTGGCTTATGGCTCGGAGGTACTGAAACGAAACCGCAGCCTGATTTGGTTTCCCGAGGGTGCGCGCTCCCGCACCGGTAGACTTGGCGCCTTCCTTCCCGGACTTGGTATGATTCTGGTCAAAAGGCCCTATCTGGTACTGCCGGTCTATATTGCCGGAACCCGTTCAGCCATGCCGCCGGGCAGTCTTTTGATCCGACCCAAGAAGGTGATTGTCCATTTCGGCGAGCCGGTTTCCTCCGAAGACCTCCGAAAAGAAGGCGAAGGTAAAGATCCGCACGAACGTATCATAAATGCATTGAAACAGCGGGTGGCGGAACTTGGCAGGCAGGCAGGAGAAGAGACATGAACGGGGCCGGTTGTATTTCTTCCATAAAATGGAGGATTGTTATTATTTCGGATCGGTAAGCCGTAGTCGGATTTCCGACTTCATGCTTCGTTTAAATCTGAGCCGGTTCCAATAGGTAAATGGCGCCCGGGCTATCTTTATATTTCCGTCTAGGTTGTTTTCTGGTTTGAATAAAATATCAGCGACATGAACGTTTGGGACGACACGATTCAAGAAACCTGTACAACCGGCACAATAGCTTACAATCTGATGACCTTCAGCCTCTTTACTACAGAAAACAGCCCATTCTTTCGCTCGTTCGGGATTTATTGCACCAACCATACCTCCCTCGCCACAGCATAGCGTACGCTCACCACGATGCTTCATTTCAACCATGTTGTGACCTTGATCGGCCAACATTGCTCGCACCGCCTGTTGAGTCGGCAAGTCGTTGCGTAACGGACAAGGATCGTGAACGGTGATAGTTTTTTCGGTCACAGGAGCAGCATTGTTGTTTTCTTCATTTCTGATGTGGGTGTGTATGAATTCATACACGGTTCGAACCTCCAGGCCGTGTCCGCATTTGCGAAATATTTTGGTGCAGCTTGGACAAGCGGTAAGAACGGTTGTGATCCCCATGTCTGTAAGATAACTGTTCATCTCGTTAAAAATGCCGTCAAAATATTCTGCCCTTCCCAAATCATGTGATGGTTTCGAACAACAATCCAGAACAAGCCCTGCGGTTGGGATAATTTTCTGAAGCTGGCGGTAGATTTCCGTGGTCACGGCAGGCCTGGTACCGGGAAGCGTGCAGCCGGGAAAAAAAATTGTCTTGCATCCTTCCGGAAGTCCATACCAGGAAAAAAGTGGCGAATGCCCCAGTTTCTCATAAGCCAGTATTTTCCGATAGGCGGATGTATCAAAGTTCCCTTCTTCAACGCAAAGGCGGCGAACTTCCAGAAACAGACGGCCGGGATCGAGTTTTTCCGGACAAACCGCTGCACATAATCCGCATAGGCTGCATTCATAGGCTATTGTTTGTTTTTGAGATGATGAAAAATCAAAAGCGGCGATGCTTCTTGGTGTTCCGTATTGTTTAAGAAGCGTGCAGGTTTTTTGGCAGGCTCCGCATTCGCTGCATTGCGTTCCTATCTCGCACTGCAAAGAAGACAATATTGAATTTGAGTTGCCGGAAACCATAGCCCCATTATGCCTGCTTGTTCTCCGGCGATATCGACCAGTGATAAAATTCACTTATTTCGATTCAGTTTCAAACGGCCATTTTTCCATTCCCTTTTTCAGGATCAGTAACCGGCTGACATCTACACCGTTGTTCCTGTAAAAATCAAAGGTGTTTTTTGCACCACCGCCACCTCTCGGGCAAACAATGACGACATCGTCTGTTGACGCTTTGAGCGTATCCAGGTGTTCGGCTAATCGAGCCTTCTCTTCAGCTGATTTTACGGGATACGCATTGGTTTCGATTGATCCTTTGATATGTCCTTTGGCAAATTGCTCTACCGTACAAATATCTATAATGATCATAGGCGAGTCGGCACCAAGACGGTCATTAAGATCTTCAGCTGTTATATAATTGTAATCGGCAGCGACTGTTAATGTTGCACCAATTGTACCGCATGCAATTAATGCCATTAATACCAAGAGTATTCTTTTCAATTCAATCTCCTTTTAAAATGTCGGTGATGTTATGTTTTTTTACAAGAACGTTCCCCATTGAGAAACAGGCTGAACCTATAGCATCAAATGGATATATAAATCCAATTGGTAGTTCCGATTGAAAGGAGGAGATAAAAAGGAAATTGTTATATCCCGGCCGAGATTATTTGAACCACCCTGCGTATTGTAGTCGCAAAAAATTTGCCTAATCCTGTCCAAATAGGTAGCCTTATAGAAACAGATACGGTGATTCTCCACCTGGAATACCCATTACAATCGTTTCCGATTTGCTTTTAGCCGAGGTTTTGTTTTTTTATGGATAAATCTCAAAGAGACACTCAGGTAAGACCTCCTCACCTCGAACAGAAAAAACTGATCGAGTTTCTCGAATCTCTGCATCGCATTGTCAAGATAGGTATTTATTATCCTGCAGGTCATAAGGTACTGGACAATGCAGCTGAGCAATTTAAACGAAATATCTCAGAGATAGCCGACATAAATCGCTCGGCGCACATTAAACTGCAGGGCGAGATATTATTTGTGGAGGGGTACGAAATTTCAACAATGCCTCATGCCCTGCTTGAATTCCGACAAATCATGCAGGATCTGGGCATAGGAGCTATAGAAATCGACCGGGTCATCCTTCTCCCCGAGCTTCTGCAATTCGTCAGAAGTCTGTTGTTCGGACGCTCTCAACTCAAGGGTATCAAGGAGTTTACCAAGGCAGAAATCGCCAACCTGCCGCCATCCGTTCGGATCATCCAGAAGGAATTTTTAGTTGACGAAAATGCGGCACCGACTGAAGGTAATAACGAAGATGCTCAAAATGGGCTGAATAATGTCTTTGATATTCTGACCGAACAGGGACTTGAACCGGGCAAGATTGAACAGTGCAAAAAGTTCCTCAATGACCTCTCCAGAAAATTCTCCAACCAGTCGCTCAGTGTTAAAGGACTGCCGGCTCTGAATTGGAATGATGTTCAGGGCCTGATAGTTAAAGTTGTCTCCAATGCCTACCAGCTTTCCGGCAATTCCGAAGAGGTTTTCGCGCAAAACGAGCTCAATATTCTGTCCTCAATTTTCCACGATCTTGGCAAAACAGAAAAAGACGAGGATTCCCAGGAAACGATAAACCTGCTGGTTTCAGTCTTCGGCGGGAATACTTTCCAAAAACAGAATCTTTATGATGACCCGGCCAAACTAAAAAAGCTTCGTCCCGCTGACCACATACCTGTCCAAACGATTAATCAATTACAATCATTTATTAAGGACAATTCCATACCGCGAAAAGCCCTTGAAAAAATTAATCAGATTGACCGTTGCGAAGAACTGGCAATTCTTCTCCAATTGCTTCAATTCAAGCAGAATCCGACGGTGGAGAACAAGATAAGGCAAAACCTGCGTGATATCCTGACTTCCCCGCTCAACGTCCGTGAGATGGAGACCCTGACTATGGGGGCGAGGCATCTGGCAGCCTGCACCGACCGTTTTTACGATGCCATGCAGTTTCTGTCGATTCTTTTGCGTAATGCGAAAAGTCTTTCCTCCCAGCAATTCCTGGCTGCTGTCTGCCAAAAGATTTCACCTGAGGCACAAAGTCACCTTTGGCCGATACTGATCAACGAAATCCTGGCTTCGGGCCGTTCTATCGACCGGAGAATCTTCTCAGAACTCGTACTGATAGCTGCAGGACTGAGTGGCAGCGAGATGAAGGAGAGATGGCCGGAGCTGGAGGCTTTAGATTGCTTTCAGGAAAAAAAGATAGCTGCGGATATTTTCGATCCGAAACTGAAAAATGCCTTCCCTCTCTATGCCTTTCTGCTGGAGACAACGCTGAAAAGACAGATTGGTGCCCGAATCCTCAGCCGCCTTACAGAAAGTCCACCGGACTGGCTCATAGAGGCAGTGGCACCGCTCATCCAGCTCTCCCTTCCCCAGCACTCGAAATTTCTACAAATATATCTGCTTGTTGCCCAACAGAAAAACCTTACCGTCAATATCCGGGTGGCGGCCGGAACCTTGACAGTCCAACAATTGCCGGAAATATCTGAGCAGCAAATGAATGAAGCATGGGTCGTGAGAACTATTCAGGCAACCCCGAAAATGCAGGTCGTGGAAACCCGCAAACTGCTTGAACACATCATAGGAGAAAAACGCCTTTACATCATTCCCAAATGGCCAAACGCCTGTCGAAAATCGGCAATCGTGGCTTTGGGACAGCTCAAACGCAAGCCTCTGGAATAAGGCAGGGAAAAAGGATCACAGGGAAATGGATAAGAAAATAAATGATGTAATCATCCTCCTCTGCAAAGGAATTACCAACCGGAAACTGTATTTCTCCAACCATCCGAAAGTAATTTCCTATGCCGCAAACTTTCTTACGGAATTAACCGACTTCTTTGAACAGAGCAAGAAAGACGCTTTTTTTATTGGCGTTATCGATGGCCATTTTGTTTATAACGGCCAGCGACTTTTTGGTCCAACCATCGTTGGCAAACAACTCATCCAGTTTATCGAAAAACTACAATGCGGTGGTATTTCTTTTCACAAAGGATTGACTGTTGCAGATATTACCCGCTTCATGGATCTGGCAGACAGCCTGACAACTCCTTTAGATAATCTCCATCAGGTCAGGCAGCTGTTCGAGCAGCAGGGCATACAATCCATTACTATTGCCGGACACTACAGTGATCAACCAGGGATTGGCTCACCCGATAATAAACGTCCCTGGGAGGGGCAGGAAACGGGGGGCTTTCTTCAGTCGCCGGCTCTTATTTACCAGGCTCTCTTTGACGTAGTGACCCGCGCTCATGGCGATGCGGCTTTCAACAGGGAGATTGATGTCGACGGCGCCCGGTCGGTGAGCGAATTCCTGCTTCGTTTTACCCAGTCAAATTTTGCCGATGTCATGCAATACATTCATTATCCCGATTTTGATAGTTACACCATAGGTCATTCGGTGCGCGTTTCATCTATAGCTGTTTTTGTGGGTATGATGATGAATTGGCCGGAGGAAAACATTCTGGCAATGGGCACTGCAGCTATTTTACACGATGTCGGAAAAAGCAAGATTCCCTCAGAGATTCTTTATAAAGTAGGTTTGCTCGACGATGAAGAATTTCACCTCATCCAGGACCACCCCCGCTTCGGCTCGGAGCTGCTCCTTGCCCAAAAGAATTCTTCACCTCTTGATATTGCGGCAGCCTGGGGCCATCATCAGCGCCACGACGGCAAAGGCTATCCGCCTCGGCCCTCCTGGGCCCCTCGCAGTCCGGCAATCGCCCTGTTGCAGATATGCGATGTCTTCGAGGCCCTCACCGCGGTCCGTCCATACAAACAAGCCATGGATCCACGACATGCCTTTTCGCTGATGATCAACGATACAGGAGCCTTTCATCCCGGTTTGCTCAGTGCTTTTATCTCCTTTATCGGTATTTATCCTCCTGGAACCAACGTGGAACTTTCCGATGGCCGGACCGGAATGGTTACCGGAGCCGGGGATATCGTCGACAGGCCGAAGGTGAGGATTACCATGCTGCAGGATGGTACCCCCCTGAAAGAAGATGAGCAATATCATGTCAATCTCGAAGCCGGGGAGAGTAATGGAATCGAGATCAAACGCATGCTTCTCAATTATATCGATACGGATTCTAGCTCCATGTCTTCACCCATTATTTAAAGCAGGAAAAACCTTGCACCCAGAGCCGCATGGCTTTGCTGAAATAGAAAAGAGAATCATTGTCAAGGATTCAGGAATCATGTAGAACAATTGGAGCATAAAAAAACCGGAACTGATCGGGATTGGATAGTTTGCATAGCCTCATGGGGTAAAATATTTACTGATACTTACCAGCCAACACCAAACCTTCGTCGGAAAAAACTAAATAAAATCAAAGCCCAGATATAACGAAAACATTCAGAGGCTAAATGACGATCCTGGCTGGAAACAGCCAAGACAGTTTGCACTTTTCATAACGTGATAATTGTATGGATATCGATAGGCAAAAACAGCTTAAGGTAATCGAAGAAACCAACCAGCTCCTGAACCAAACGGAAAACAAGAGAATGCTGCTTCGTTTTCAACGGGGGGTTATCGACCTGGAAAACA
>JBARUR010000081.1:0-10242 GCA_049645845.1 Desulforhopalus sp.
TCTGTTTGTGCCACCACACCACTTCCTGTTGCCATTATGCCTGCAAAAAGAACGGTCATTAAATATCTTGAGGTTTTCATAGTATTTCTCCTTTTAAATTTTGATCATTGAGAATAGCTGCACTTCGAAAGTTCTCCGTTGTTTCTCAACGTGTTTGGGAAAACAATATGAATGATGAGGAAAGATGTCCTGTGTAATTTACAAATCCAGCCATAAAACCACATTTTTGCTTGTCAGGAAAAAGATGTTTAAAATGGAGTGATAAAGAATTTCCCGGTAAACGGAAAATAAGCCATAATCGACAAGGAGGCTCGCCATGTCCGGAAATGACGAACAGATTACTCGTGGAATGCAGGACTATATCGACAAGAATAACAAATACCTGGCTGAAAGGGCTGAGTACATCGAAAATACGGTTAAAAACTGGAAATTCGATACCATTGCCGTACACGGCCTCTATTCGGTAACCGACGCCTTACAGGATTACCAGGGATCTATTATCGAGCCGATCTTTATGAGCACTTCCCAGGCCTATCATGATTCGGATGAAATGGCTGCCGCCCTCGCCTACAAAATTCCCACCTGGTGCTATTCCCGCATCGCCAATCCTTCCACCTATTATTATGAATGGACCCTGGCCCTGTTGGAAGGGTATGGCTTTGACGGAACAACCTCCTGTTGTTCGACTTCCTCGGGCATGGCCGCCATAATGACTGCGGTTCAGCCTTTTTTGAGGGTACTGACAAAGGTGGGCGAGCCCCGCAACTTTGTTGCGACAGCTCAATGCTACGGCGGTACTTTTCAGCAGTTTACTGTCCGGCTGATGCAGGAACGAAATATCGAATGCCGTTGGGTAAAAGATGCCACCAACCTTGATGAATGGGCCTCGAAAATCGACAAGAACACCCGCTTTCTTTACGGGGAGCTGCCAAGCAATCCGCAACTCGGTTTTTTTGATATAGAGGCGGTGGCTGACCTGGCCCATAGCCACAACCTGCCACTGATCTGTGATTCCACGGTTGCAACTCCTGCCCTGCTGCGGCCCATCTGCCATGGAGCCGATATTGTCGTGCAATCTGTGACTAAAAGCCTTACCAGCAGCGGTTTCGGCGTCTGCGGTGCAGTTATAGCGCGAAAGGATCTCGTCACCAATATTGATGACGACATGTTGAAAGATGACTTTTCCCTGGCAGTAAAATACCTGCAGAATCGTGATTTCGGTCCGAACCTGCATCCGATGCAGGCAGTAATGACACTCAATGATATGCGGACCATCCGGTCAAAAATGGACCTGATGAGCAGGAATACCGAAAAAGTGGCCGATTACCTGGTGGACCATTCAGCTATAGAGAGCGTGCAGTATCTTGGATTAAAAAATCATCCGCTTCATGCATTGGCTTCAAAATATATGTGGCTGGTCGATGCCGAATTTGACGATCAATATCAGCGTCCGATTAACCGCTATGGCCACCTCATGTCATTTTGCGTCAAAGGGGGAGTCGAAAAAACCAGGAAATTTTTTGATAATCTGCAACGCATCTGGCGAGCCACCGACCTCGGCCGCATTAAGAGCGTTGCCACCATTCCGGCTATTTCCACCCATCAACAGCAGGGCGAAGAAGGCCGTGCTCTCGCGGGTATTCCATCCAACATGGTCCGTCTCTGCGTGGGTGCTGAACACCCTGCAGATATTATTGCTGATCTTGATCAGGCCCTGCATGCTGCAAAGTAAAGTTGGAAGAATGAGTTGCCGGATATTAACCGTTTCTGTTAGATAGAGTGAACTTTTAAAAATTTATTCATAAATCTTCACTCCCGGTAAACAGAAAACCGACCATGCATATAATTACTACTCTGGGAATCGCCGTGGCCTTGGCGATGGATGCTTTTGCCGTTGCCATCGCCACCGGCGTCAGTCTCAAACAGGTCAGTTTTCGACAGACGTTCCGGTTATCCTGGCATTTCGGCCTTTTTCAGGCAATGATGCCGGTTATCGGCTGGGCAATAGGCGCCTCGATTCAGGATTACGTAGCGGCTTACGCCCATTGGGTTGCTTTCATTATGCTGGCTCTGGTCGGTTCCAATATGCTGAAAGAAGCAATACAGGTTGAGGACGATGCGGCCAAAGCCGCACCAAGAAAGGATTCCACCAGAGGCATGACAATGGTCATGCTCTCTGTTGCGACCAGTATCGACGCCCTTGCAGTTGGGTTATCCATGTCGATGCTGCAGGTATCGATCGCTTATCCCGCAATAATAATCGGCATAGTTGCCGGCCTTTTTACTATCGTCGGACTTCATCTGGGCAAAAAGATTTCACAATTAACATGGCTTTCCACCTGGGCTGAAATTCTCGGCGGGGTCGTACTCTGGCTGATAGGTTTGAATATTCTGCGGGAGAGCGGTGTATTCAGCAATTTGCTTTAGCCCGGATTTCTCATGAACATTGTGTAAATTTCATTAAATTACTGAGAAGTTAACATGCTCATAAACGGATGAGGTAATGCGGGTTAGCGCATAAATAAAATTTAAAGATTAAAGTATCGAAACCAAACAATCATTTGACCTGCTGAATAGAGGTGTTTATTATCTGAGGTTCATTAAAATAAACTTTTGTATCAGAGAGATACCAGTAAAACCGATATTTTCCGATGATGGCCAATTCAAAAAAGGGGAAGAACACATGAAAGATAAAATCACATCTGTACGGGGAATGGAAATACTCGATTCCAGAGGGAATCCCACAGTGCGGGTATTTGTTGAACTGAGCGACGGCACCAAGGTTTCCGCCTCCGTCCCCTCAGGCGCCAGTACCGGAGAAAATGAAGCTATTGAACTGCGGGATGGCGACAAAAGCCGTTATCAGGGAAAAGGTGTTCTTAAAGCTGTAGATAATATCAACAACATAATCAATCCTACACTCATCGGCATGTCGGCAACAGAGCAGGTGTCGATTGATTTTACCATGCTGGAGCTTGATGGCACCGACAATAAGTCCAAACTTGGCGCCAACGCCATCCTCGGCGTATCCATGGCTGTTGCCAGAGCTGCTGCACAATCAGTTGGCCTGCCGCTCTATCGTTATCTTGGCGGAACCGGTGCAAGAAGAATTCCCGTCCCGGCCATGAATATAATCAATGGTGGAGCTCACGCAGACAACAGTGTTGATATTCAGGAGTTTATGGCCGTTCCGATAGGAGCACCCTCTTTTTCCGAAGGTCTTCGTTATGTGGCCGAAACTTTCCAAATTCTGAAAAAAATATTGAAAAGCCGCGGCCTGGCAACCAGTGTAGGCGATGAAGGCGGTTTCGCACCGAACCTTCCCAGTAATGAAGCGGCCATGGATGTTATCATAGAAGCTATCCAGGAAGCTGGATACGTACCGGGAAAGGATATCTCAATAGCGCTTGACAGTGCAGCAAGCTCTTTTTCCAGCGATCTCACCAGTGCCTATGATCTCAGTCGTTCCGGCGGAGGAAAAATGAGCTCTGCAGATATTATCGATATGTGCACTAAATGGGTTGAAGATTACCCCATAGTTTCCTGGGAAGACCCTCTGGCTGAACATGATTGGCCGGGTTTCAAAAAATTAACCGAACTGGTTGGTGACAAAATCAACATCGTTGGAGATGATATCTTCGTTACCAATACCCGCTATATTTCCAGAGGTATCCGAGAGAAAACCGCCAATTCGGTTCTCATCAAACTCAATCAGATAGGCACAGTTACCGAGAGCATTGATGCAGTAAGGATGTGCCGCGATGCCGGCTGGAATTATTTCATCTCCCATCGCTCAGGTGAGACCGAAGACACGTTCCTGGCCGATTTTGCCGTTGCCATGGACGGAGGCCAGCTCAAAACCGGTTCTGCTTCCCGAAGCGAACGTATCGCCAAATATAACCGGCTATTGGAAATTGAATATGAGCTGAACAACTCGCCTCTCTATTATTGGTAAATTCTTATTCGGTTGTACAAATCCTGTCTGCTCCTTCCCGGGACAGACAGGAAGATCTATACTCAGATTCATTTTGGAAAACAAATATGAAGACCATTTCCATGAAAGCACTGGGAACCATCTATACGCCATTTGAGAAACTGGAAGATATGCCGATTCAGCCTAAAGGTGCCGCAGAAATCATCGGTACTATAGAACTGGAAGAGCAATACACCGAAGGTCTGGCTGATTTACAGGGGTTCAGTCACATCTATCTGTTTTACGAATTCCATATGGCACAACGAACGGCGCTGACAGTGACCCCTTTCATGGACACTACTCCCCGTGGTGTTTTTGCTACCCGCTCACCCCTGCGGCCAAATCATATCGGTATCTCTATTGTAAAGCTTATCGGAGTCGAGAAAAATATTATCACCGTTCAGGGTATTGATATTCTTAACGGATCACCACTACTGGACATCAAACCGTATATTGCAGCTTTTGACGCTGTACAACAAAGTCAATCGGGATGGATGAAAGGCTCTGAAGAGGAAGTTGCCGAAAAAAGGTCTGATCAGCGTTTTGTAAGCTGACCCGGGCTAACTTCCAGACACAGGACTTGACAGGGCTACCAATCACATCCAATTTATATTATCATTGAGTGTGGTTGGTCTAATGACACCTGCAGATAGCTCAAAAATGGACTAACAAGGAGTTGTATTGATGGACGAAGCACAAAAGGAAAAACCGGATCCACAACGTGTGGCGATTTTACGTTCACTTCCTATCGAGGTGAAAAAACAGATTACCGGTGAAGAAGCGGAGGCATTCATGTATAATCGTGAACTTCCTGAATCGCTTCTGGAAAAGCTCAAAGATTACATAGTAGAAGAATAGCCTTACATTTTTACGTGTCGTTAAACTAAGAGAATCACGCGAAGGAGAACTACATGACTGAAGAAAAACGCACCCCATGTCCAACCTGTCAAGGCAAAAAAGTTATCGAAGGTGTTTGTGAAACAGCCCCGGAATGGAGCGGAACCCAGGATGGAGATGATATGCAATGTACCCCCGAGCAGGTTTGTCCTACCTGTGACGGTAAAGGATACGAAGATTGATGGCGTCGTAAAAACTCTTCATCTGCGTCATTGTACGCCTCGCATATGAAATTTTTACTTACCCGTCTTAAATTGATGGTTCTGCATTTTAAATCAACCCATTATTTTTAATAATACAGGGACGTAGGGCGGGTTCTAAACCCGCTCTACCTCTGTATTGAAGATCCTGCCTTGAATTGAACCCGTCCCTACGTAAGTGGTATCGGAATATGGATTTTTAGCGGGGCCTTGACAGGCTAACTATCCCTTGTTCTTTCGTACCAGTCTCACCAACTTCTGCAGTATTAAATAAAAAATTATCGATCTGAATGAAGATTAAAAGAGTTCTTTTTTCAGAAAGCTGATTACAATTTCCCATGATTGATACAATCAGTAAATTGAGCAAGAATTGCCAATATACAGTAATTTGAAACCAGCCTCCTTCGCTCAATTTGTTCCACTTGCCAGTAAGGGTTATTATATGTTAATTGTTTAATAACTCCTTTAAAAATGAACAATGAGGATAAATTTCTATTTACAGGAGAACGACATGCGTGCTCACTACCTGCAACATGCTTCCTTCGAAGGACTCGGCAGTATTGGTCCCTGGCTGAAATCGGCCGGATACGAAATCACTGTGACGAAATTTTACGAAGCAACCTCTTTGCCCGCCCCCGACGATCTTGATTTGCTCATCGTCATGGGCGGACCGATGAGCGTCAATGACGAAGAAAGCTTTCCCTGGCTAAGATCAGAAAAACAATTTATCAAAAATACTATTGAATGCGGTAAGGCAGTACTCGGAATTTGTCTTGGCGCCCAGCTTATTGCCAACTCTCTGGGTGAATCAGTATACCCTAATCGCCGCAAAGAAATTGGTTGGTTTCCGGTGACTGGAATTTCTCATGAAGGAGAATCGATTTTTCATTTTCCATCCTCTATAGAAGTTTTCCACTGGCATGGTGACACCTTTGATCTTCCCGAGGATGCAGTCCTTCTGGCAAGAAGTGTGGCTTGCGAAAACCAGGCTTTTCAATATGGGAAAAATGTAATTGGTCTGCAGTTTCATCTAGAAACTACTCCTGAAACAGCCAGTGCTATAGTTGACAACTGCCGAACAGAACTTCTCCCATCAAAATTTGTCCAGCCCGAAGCCATCATACTGGACACCTCTCCTGAAAAATATGTGTTAATTAACAATTTGATGGCAGAAATTCTCGTCTTTTTATCGGAAAGACAGGGTTAAATTTAGATGAAGTGGACCTGGAAACTCAGGCTACAACCCGTCCATATTGATCTTGTCATACGAGATACTTATTATAAAACGATGATATTAAATTACTTGATACTCAGGATGAAAAGAGGATGCCGATCATGGAACTAGAGATCTTTTCCGACTATATTTGACCGTACTGCTACTTCATTACCGGGCGTATAGAAAGATTACAGAAAGAATATGATATAACTGTCCGCTGGAGGACTTTTCCCCTCCATCCCGAGACCCCCGAGGAAGGACAGGCACTGGAGGAGCTTTTCAAAACAACTCCTGAAAAGATAGCCGGGATGATGGCACACTTACACACTACAGCGAAAGAACTGGGGTTGCCATTCGGTATAAGAAATAAAACCTACAACAGCAGGCTTGCTCAAGAGCTTGGTCTGTGGGCGGAAGACCAGGGGAAAGGTGAGCCATTCCATTTGGCGGCCTTCCATGCATATTTCGCAGAAGGGCAAAATATTGCTAAAATGGAGATTCTTCTTGAGCTTGCCCGACGAGCAGGTTTATCTGAAAAAGAAGCGGAAGAAATCCTTATAAACCGAACATATAAGGAAAAAGTTGACAGAGACTGGGCGGATTCACGGTTGAAAGCTATTACTGCAGTGCCGACTTTTGTTATGGGTCAGCATAAAGTGGTTGGCGCACAAAGCTATCATACTCTGACAGAACTGGTTACCTCTTATGGAGTAGCCACCCGAAAGTGAAAACATGAACGAAAAGAGAAAAGATGAAGGCAATTGAAGGAGATTTGATCACCCTCGCCTTAGAGGGTCAGTTTGATGTCATTGTCCATGGCTGCAATTGTTTTTGTACCATGGGAGCCGGAATAGCCCGCGCCATTCAGGAAGAATTCCCCGAAGCATATGCCGCTGATTTGATCACCATTAAAGGCGACAGAAACAAGCTTGGTGATTTCAGTTTCGCAACAGTCAAAAGAGATGACAAGGAAATTACCATTGTCAACGGGTACACCCAGTTTCATTTTCAAGGAGATTCGGTTCTGGTTGATTACGATGCCGTGCACAACCTTTTCAAGAAAATAAAACAGCAGTTTTCCGGCAAGCGAATAGGATACCCAAAAATCGGGGCAGGTCTTGCCGGTGGAGACTGGGAGAGGATTTCCCGGATCATCGATGAGGAACTGGCCGGAGAAGATCATACCCTCGTCCTCTATGTCCCCTGATGCCAGGAGGCTTACTCTTTAGCCATAGGTTCGCTTGCCTCATCCACCAGATAAAGGATTGACCGGTAAGGAATGCCGCCGTGAAGAGATAAACCGATTTCGCATGTTTTGCTGGTTGAATAGCCGGCCTCACAGGTACAGACGTGATCTCTGAGGTCTTTTAATGCAGCTTCGTTGAGCTCTGGAAAATTAAACCCGCGATCACCCGCAAAACCACAGCAGTATACATCTTCAGGCATGACAACCTCCCTGGCGCAAGCCCTTGCAAGTTGCTCGAGTTTATTTTCCAGACCTAATTTCCTGGTAGAACAGGTGGGATGGACCGCCACTTTCACATCCATCTGTTTGAAACTGAGCCGGTCCATCAGGTAGGTGAGGACGAATTCGATTGGTTCATAAAGTCGCAGACGTTTATCCACTGTTGCCTGCATGCGATAAAAACAGGGGCTGGTATCGCAAAGCACAGGGATCTCACCGTTGTTGGACGCTGCCAGCAGCGCGTCGGACAGTTCCTTCGATTTCCTGTCTGCCTGCACCATAAATCCTTTACTCTCAAATGCCTGACCACAGCAGAGGGCGTCAAGTTTTTCGGGGTAAATGATTGTATATCCAGCCTTTTTCAACAGAGACTGTGTTTTCTGCGGCAAAGGATCGCGCTCTGCATCACCCTGAGAAGGACCACCCATTGCCCGGCTGGCACAGCTTGGGAAGTAGACTACCTTCAAAGGATTGGCGTCATCGACCGGCGTTATCTTGATTTTCGGTACTCCGGAGGGCATCTCCTTATTCCAGAGGGGCAACTGATCCAGAGTTGCTTTCCTGGCCAAGGTCGATGCCGATTCCATAAAGGGAGTTCCGGTTTTTTTATGTATATAATCAACCATATCCAGGGTGGAGTTGATAGTTTTGGCTACCCCGCCGAAGTTACCGGCCACCCAGTCGGCGATGGTATTGCCGAGCTTGCCGTTGGCTTCTTCCCGCAGGGCCTTGACCATCTTGCCGGTGTCGATGCCAACTGGGCAGCGAGTTGAGCAAAGGCTGTCGGCAGCACAGGTATCTTTTCCGGGATACTGATATGCTTTAGCCAGTTCCCTGACCTTTTTAGAATTATTCGCATCACTGGCAAGAGACATCTGCCTGCTGATTTCACGGCGCCCGACAATCCGCTGTCGTGGAGTGAAAGTGAGATCTTTAGACGGGCAAACCGGTTCACAGAACCCGCATTCGATGCACTTGTCTACTATTTCATGGGTTGCCGGCAGAGGTTTAAGATCTTTGAGATGCGCTTCGGCATCCTCATTCAGGATGACTCCGGGGTTTAAAAGATTCAGGGGATCGAAAATATTTTTAATCTTGCGCATGAGGTTAAAAGCCGCATCACCCCACTCCTTTTGTACAAACGGAGCCATGTTGCGGCCTGTCCCATGTTCGGCTTTAAGTGAACCGTCATACTTTTCGATAACCAGCCGCACTACTTCGTCCATGAAATCCCGATATCGTGCGACTTCCGTCTTGATGGAAAAATCCTGGGTGAAAACAAAATGAAGATTGCCGTCTAGAGCATGGCCAAAGATGATAGCCTCGTTATAACCATACTTCTTAAATAATTCCTGCAGATCGAGTGCGGCGTCGGCCAGATGTTCCGCGGGAAAAGCAACGTCTTCGATAATAACCGTTGTTCCGGTCTTGCGCACTGCTCCGACTGCTGGAAACAAACCTTTTCTTATCTTCCACAGGGCATTGTACTCGGCGGGAACATCGGTAAAATTGACGGGCAGCACTGTCGGCAGCTGGTGTAAAGCATTTTGGATATCTGCGATCTGGGACTGGAGTATTTCCGCCGTTTCAGCCCTGGTCTCAACCAAAAGTGCCGTTACTGTTTCCGACAGATCCTTGAGGTAAGCAGGCATGCCTTCTTTATTTTCCACAGAGCGCAGTCCGGCACGATCCATCAGCTCTGCCGCTGCAACGGGTTGTTGCCTGAGGATCGGGATGGCCTGACAGGCCGTTTTCACATCCGGATAAATAAGAAGCGCACTGGCTTTATGCCGATGCTCGACTACGGTACGATAGACAACATCGGAAATAAAACCGAGCGTTCCTTCGCTACCAATCATCAGATGAGTCATGATATCATAAGGATCTTCAAAATCGACAAGGGCATTCAGGCTGTAGCCGGTGGTATTTTTGATCTTGAATTTATAACGAATGCGTTCTGCCAGCTGCTCATCTGCCAACACCTGTTCCCTGAGCTGTTTCAGGTTTTCCAGCAGGGTTGAGTGGCTTCGTTCAAATTCGGCCCTGCTTTTATCTTCGGCGGTATCGACGGCTGTGCCATCGGCGAATACCACACGCATGCTTTCAATTGTCTGATAGCTGTTCTGTTCGATCCCGCAGCACATGCCACTGGCATTGTTGGCGAGAATACCGCCTATCTTGGCGCTGTCTATTGAAGCCGGGTCAGGGCCTATTTTTTTATCAAATTCGGCCAGGATCGCATTGGCCCTGCATCCTATAATGCCGGTTTCCAGCTGTATATTATTAGCGTTGTCGAATACCCGGTATTTCCGCCAGCCTTCGCCCAGCCGTACCAGAATCGAATCACTGATGGCCTGTCCGGATAAACTGGTTCCTGCCGCCCTGAAAGTCACCGAAAGTCTCAGTTTGCTTGCCTCTCGCAGGATCAACTGAACTTCTTTCTCATTTTCCACATTGATGACGATTTTGGGAACCAGACGATAAAAGCTTG
>JBARUR010000082.1:0-34568 GCA_049645845.1 Desulforhopalus sp.
ATCAAAAATATGAAAGTTATGCTGGTAATGTTGATTTTATTCAAAAGCATATATTTCAAGGAGGCTGTCTGCCTTCCAATACAAGGATGCAGAGTATGCTGACCAATACCACCGATATGGTGGTACGTCACCTGGAAGATTTTGGCGGGGATTATGCACGAACCCTCGCCATATGGCGCGAACGTTTTAATCAAGCCGCTGCCCGGCTCGGAGAACTTGGTTATGATGAGCGGTTTCGGCGGCTGTGGAACTTTTATCTCTGTTATTGCGAGGGCGGCTTCCTTGAACGTTCCATCAGCGTTGTCCACCTTGTCGCCGATCGTCCTGCTGCCAGGACGAGGTGAGATACTATGAATATTTATATTAATATTGCCCTGTATCAGACTATCTGGTTTTTCTGTGTGCTATACGGAAACCTTGGAGCCATGGTAGGCCTTGCGCTCCTTGTCCTGCATCTGGTGCTCAGTGACAGGCGTGTTGCCGATATGAAGATGATTCTACTTTTTGTGTCGGCCGGAATCCTCATCGATACGGCAATGCAGAGATTGGGTGTCCTGTCTTTTCCTTCGTCTTCATGGCTTATCCCCTTTTGGTTAATCGTTATCTGGGGCGGTCTCGCTACTTTGCCTCTGCACAGTCTGCGTTGGATGCAAGGAAGGCACCTGATCAATATTTTTTTGGGGGGCCTGGGAGGGCCGTTGGCATATTGGGGAGGAGTAAAACTCGGTGGTGCCGAATTTCCGCAGTCTCCATTCCTGTCTCTTGTCGTACTGGCCGTGGTTTGGGCGATTTTTTGGCCTCTTGCCATGTATCTGGCATCACGGATCTCCTTTTCCATCCATCTTCTTGACAGAGCAGCAGAGAAAGGATAATCAGATGAGAAAATTCTTAAATGGAGAGGAAACAATGGGGGATGCTGACCTCTATAAGGTGGTGGTGAACTCACTTTCGGCTCATGTGGCTATTTTGAACGAGCAGGGTGTTATCCTTGAGACTAATGAAGCATGGCAGGAGTATGCCCGGGCCAACGGCATGAAAGAGGACTGGGACTGCGTCGGCATTAACTATTATTCTGTATGTCGTGGTGCAGGCGGTGATCCACAAGATGATGCCTGGCGTGTCGTCAGGGGCATCGAGAAGGTTGTGCGTGGAGAACTTAAAGAGTTTTTTCATCAATATCCCTGTCATAGTCCCAATGAAAAGCGTTGGTTCGTCGTCCGCGTGGTACCCTACAGGGATGAAGAAGTCCATCGGGTTATTGTAACCCACGAAGATATTACTCCGGTCATGATGGTGCAGGAGGAACTGGAGCGCAAAGAAGTGGAACTGCTCAGCCAGAGGGAAAGACTGGAAGAAACTAATATCGCTTTGAAAGTACTTCTCCGTCAGCGAGATGAAGATAAAACCCGCATTGAAGAGACCATTTGTACCAACGTGGACCGATTGGTTCTGCCTTATGTGGAAAGACTGCTCCAGGGTAAATTGACGGAACAACAACGTACTCTTGCCGAGGTGGTAGAAAGTAATCTACGGGAAATCACTGAACCTTTTCTGCGCTCTTTAGCGGGGTTGAAGGTAATGCTTACTCCCCAGGAAATCGAAGTTGCCAACATGGTTCGCGGAGGCAGGTCGAGCAAGGAAATTGCCGAAGTACTCAATCTGTCGGTCAGTGGCGTTGATTTTCACAGGAAAAGCCTTCGCCGCAAGCTTGGACTCACAAAAAGTCCTCAAAATCTTCGCTCGTATCTGATGTCATTGGAATAACTGGAGGGAATATACTTATTACAGGAAGTTGCTGATAAGCACTCTTTGTGCTTTCGCTTTTAAAGGGATTTGTTTTCTTTTTCCCTTAAAAGGGACACCCGACTCAGAGGCGAATCGGATGCCCCGGTAAGTATTTACCAACGTTCGGTACCTACCAGCTGATTTACATTTTCACAGTGACTTTTTTCTTCATCTGTAAGTTCGTCAAAAGATTTTTTGTCGTTATTGAAATCATCGATGGAACAAACAAACTCTTTGCCGTCTTTATCATTCAACCATACTAAAGATTCGTATCCGCCTCTCATAATGTCACCTCTATATTAAATTTTTTCTTTAGCTTGTTTTGTGATGCTTTCTGCATCGTTGCTTAATACATTAAGAGGAAATTAATTGTTTGCAATGTCAGTAAAAAAGTAGATAAATGATAGTGTAAACTACTATTGTGGACAATGATCTGGCTGCCATGCGCAGCATGGCAACAACTGCATCACAGTAACAAATCCCGCCTCTGCCTGGATAAACTCCACTACCAAAAACTTTGAAGCTGACGACGTCTGAACTGATGAGAATTGTGGACTAATCGCTGGAAATCTGTTCATCCCGAAAATGATTGTTTCGCAGCTATTTAATAAACTTGATATTTTCTCACTATTCAGTAAAATACAACACAAACACAAATTAAATTTATAAGCGAAACCAAACGAGCATTCAAGAGAACAAGCAGTTTGGAGACTCTATGACTCATCTGATTGTATCTGATGTCACGCTTACCTTCGGTGGCTTAAATGCACTTTGCAATGTCGATATAGTTATCGAACCGGGGCTCATTACCTCTATTATCGGTCCTAACGGAGCCGGTAAGACAAGTATTCTAAACTGTATTTCCGGTTTTTATCATCCAACTCAAGGCACAATTCAGTATGGTGAGCGCGATTTGACCAACGCTTCGCCACATCAAATTTCCAATTTCGGTATAGCCAGAGCCTTCCAAAATCTCGAACTGTTTCGCGGCCTGTCCGTTCTCGACAATCTGCTCCTCGCCCGTCATCAAAACCTGCGTTACTCCATCGTTCATGCCATAATCTTTTTTGGCAAAGCTTCACGAGTTGAAGCTGAAAATCGTGCCTATGTGGAAAAAATCATTGATTTTATGGAATTGGAATCCTATCGAAAAATCGTGGTGGGCAATCTTAGCTATGGTGTTCAAAAGAGGGTGGAAGTCGCAAGAGCTCTCACTCTTGCGCCAAAACTTGTATTGCTCGACGAACCAATGGCAGGGATGAATATTGAGGAAAAAGAAGACATCGTCCGTTTTATTCTGGATCTAAAGAAAGAGTGGGACGTTACGGTTGTGCTCGTCGAGCATGATCTGGGAGTCGTGATGGATATATCAGACCAGATTTATGTCCTGGATTTTGGAGAAATAATCGGTTCTGGAACACCAGAGGAAGTTGCAGCTGATCCCAAAGTAATTGAAGCCTATATTGGAGAAGAGTAATTTCCATGGAAAATCAGGATCACCTTGTACAGCATTCCATTCCGCAACTCCTGCGGTGGCGGGTTAAGGCCACCGGAGAGAAAATCGCCTTGCGGGAGAAAGATCTCGGATACTGGCACAATTACACCTGGAATCAATACTATGATTTTGTTCGCAAAACCGGGCTCGGCCTCAAAAAAATCGGTTTTGGGAAGGGAGATAAAATTGCAATTATCAGTGATAATATTCCAGAAACACTCTATATGGCTATCGGCGCTCAGGCCGTTGGCGGTATTTCCGCAGCCATTTATCAGACCAGCCTGCCGGACGAAATCGGCGGGATCCTCGAATATCTCAATGTCAGTATAGTTTTCTGCAGCGACCAGGAACAGGTGGATAAGGTCGCCGAAGTGCGGGATAAAATCCCCGGTGTAAAGCTTGTTATTTATGAAGACCCCAGGGGAATGCGAAGCTACCAGGCCGACGACTGGTTTATGTCGATTAAAGATCTCTATGCGCTCGGCGATGCTGCCCACAGCGAGACCCCGGAGCTGTTCAATGCACTGGTGGATGAGGGAAATCCTGACGATGTTTGTCATTTATGTCTTACTTCCGGCACCACAGGGCTGCCTAAAGGCGCAATGCTGACCCATAGAAATTACATCAATATGGGGCTGCAGATTACTAAGGTGGATCCTCTGGAAGAGACTGATGAATATTTGTCCTTTCTGCCGTTTGCCTGGATAGGCGAGCAGATGAATTCTTTTGGTGTGGCTATGGCCACCGGTATAGCCGTCAATTTTCCGGAGTCGGTTGAGACCAGTATGGATGACTTAAAAGAGATAGGGCCGCATTTCATGTTTGGTGCCCCCCGGATATATGAAACCATCCGCTCGCAGATCTGGCTGAAAATGGACGAGTCCTATTGGCTAAACCGCATGCTTTACAAATATTTTATGAAAATTGGCGAAGAAGCGGCGGGGTATCGCATGACGGGCAAAGACATGCCGGGTCGACTACGTTTATTGGCCTGGCTGGGCAAGCAGATCATCTTTCGGCCTTTGGTAAATCAGATCGGTCTGTTGCGATTGCGCAGAGCATATACCGGGGGGGCAGCGCTTGGTCCCGAGCTCTTTACTTTTTATCAAGCCATTGGGGTGAACCTTAAGCAGATATACGGCCAGACGGAGATTGTCGGAATCGCTTATATGCACCGTGACGGGGATGTTCGGCCTGATACGGTTGGCAAGCCTTTGCCGGGAACCGAGTGCAAGATCTCGGAAGCGGGGGAGATCCTTTCCCGATCCGCTTCGGTTACTCCGGGTTACTATAAATTACCTGACAAGACCGCCGAATTGCTTGAAGACGGCTGGCTCCATTCCGGCGATGCCGGATATATCGATGCCAACGGCCATCTGGTGGTAATCGATAGAATTTCCGACGTCATGCATACTGTAAAAGGCGATATGTTTAGCCCAATGTTCCTGGAAAATCGCTTGAAATTCAGCCCTTATATTAAGGAAGCAGTCATCTTCGGCGACCAAAAGGAGTATGTGGCAGCGCTGATAAATGTCGATCCTGTTGTGGTGGGGAAGTGGGCAGAAGACAGAGGCATATCATTTTCCACGTATATGGATCTTTCCTTCCAGCCGGAGGTTGCCGAACTGATAAATGGTGCGGTGGTTGAAATTAACCGAAACAGGGAGAAGCCCCATTTCAAGATCAGGCGTTTTGCTATCCTCTATAAACTGCTGGATATGGATGACGGGGAATTGACCAAAACCGGAAAAATTCGACGCAAATTTGTTCGCGAAAAATACAATGATCTTTATGAAGCATTGTATGACGAAAATATAACCGAGAAAAAGGTTGAGGCCTTTTATCAGTATCAGGACGGCCAGACAACAACGGTCGATACAACCATCCGCTTTTACACAATGGAAGGGGACTGATGAGCTATTTTTTTCAACTGGTAGTCAGCGGTGTCGTTGTCGGATCGATTTATGCCTTGTCAGCACTTGGGTTTGTGCTGATTTATAAATCGAGTCGGGTGCTCAATATTGCCCATGGCCAGTTCATAGCCGCTGGAGCATTTATCACCTATGCTTTGACGGTCTGGGCCGGTATCCCGATATATGTCTCATTTCCTGTCAGCATGGTGCTGACCTTTTTTCTGGCAATGAGTGTTGAAAGGATATTTCTGCGGCGATTGATTGGTGAGCCGATTATTTCAGTCATCATGGTAACAATCGGCTTAATGTCCATTTTAGATGGACTTATCTATCTCACTCCCTTTGGTACTGAAAATTTTTCCTTTCCTCCTTTTCTGCCCACAACCCCGATCGGCATTGGTGGTGTGTCTATCTCCTGGACGCAGCTTGTGGGCGTTATTACCACCTTTACACTTATTGCCGGGTTTACCTGGTTCTTTAAAAAATCAACTGTCGGCATTTCTATGCGGGCCGTTTCCGACGATCAGCTGGCGGCGATGTCCATCGGTATCTCCGTGCCCCGAGTCTTTGGTCTGGCTTGGGCTATGGCAGGTCTCAGTGCCGCAGCTGCCGGAGGAATTATCGGCAATATTACGGGCTTGAATTTTGACACCTTGCACGCTTTTGGCATTGTCGTTTTTCCAGTAGTCATTCTTGGCGGGTTGGACTCGATTCTAGGGGCTGTTGTCGCGGGAATCATCATGGGATTGATACAGCAGTTTGCCAGCGGCTATCTGGATGGCCACTGGGGACTGAATGGAACGGGTGAAGTAATGCCCTATATAATTTTGCTGGTAATTCTGCTTTTTAAACCCCATGGCCTGTTCGGCATACACGAAATAGAACGGGTATAATTATGGCACCTAATCGTTGGCTGGCCACAGGTAATTATTTCACCTCGTACCGGGAAGAGCAGCAGATATTTTTCACCAATCTGGACAGAACCGCGATGGCCCTTCTTATCGCCGTATTGTTCACCTGGCCGTTATTTTTTGATGTCGGCAATAAGTATATGCTGATAATCGACAACATCCTGGTGGCGGTGATCGCAGTAATGGGCTTGAACCTGGTCACCGGTTTTGCAGGTCTTATATCCATAGGTCATGCGGCGTTTGTTGGAATTGGGGCTTATACAATTGCTTCTTTTTCCCGGACCTTAGGTGACAGTCACCTTCTCCTGACCCATGCCTGGCCGCTCATGATCCTTCTTGCCGGTGGTATGGGCGCGGTTTTTGGTGCCATTGTCGGTCTGCCCGCTCTGCGCCTTAAACATCTGTATCTGGCCATTGCCACACTTTCCTTCCAGATGATATTTGTGTGGACTATGAAGTTCATGGATTTTTTTAACCAGGGACAGACAATATCCGTTGGCCGGGTGTTTTGGGTGACCGGTGAGGTGTCACGGAAAGAGCACTATTTATTCTGGTATTACGCAATCCTTGTGGTGATTGTCATGCTTGGCTTTTCCGTACGAAATCTGCTCCGTACCCGCTATGGCCGCTGTCTTATCGCTGTGCGGGATAATGACCGGGCAGCAGATGCCATGGGAATGCACCCTGGGTTCACCAAGGTGTATGCCTTTGGGCTTGCCGGTTTTCTGGCCGGTGTGGCCGGGGCCTTACATGCGTATCTGTATCGTGGAGTAGGGATAGAGTCTTTTACACTGCATCATTCCATTAGCTATCTTGCTATGGCAATTGTCGGCGGACTTGGAACATTGCCCGGTTCTTTTATGGGACCGCTGGCGATAAAGGCGCTCGATATGCAGGTTGAACAACTCTCGGAATGGACGAGTAGCCACTTAACGTTTGCCGCAAATCTTGCCACGGCTCTCAAACCCCTGAGCTTTGGTCTCGTTATTGTCTTGTTTCTGATGTTTGAGCCCCGTGGAATTGCCAACTGGTGGCGTATTGCACGGTCGTATGTGAAGAAGTGGCCATTTAGATATTAGCCATGAAGGACAGTTGAAATAATCTCATACCAAGGAGGAGATATGAAAAAGGACGATTTGACCAAGTGGATATTGCTGCTGATAGCTATTTTTATGATAACCCTTCCCGTCCACGCACTGGCCGGAGAGGTGTATAAGCTCGGCTTGTCCCTGGCCATTACGGGACCGACTTCCGATGCCGGTAATCCCTATGCCAAAGGGGTTGAAGATTATTTCAATTTTGTCAATGATACCAAGATGCTGGGAGAGGACAGGATCGATTGCACGATTAGGGATGACCAATACAAAAACGATATCACCAAACAAAATTTTGAAGATTTTCTCGACCAGGATATTGTTTTTTATCTGAACTACTCAACAGGCAGTACGCTTGCCTTGAAAAAGGATTTTGATGAAGTGAAGATGCCGGTTATTCCGGCTTCTTTTCATGCCGGAAATTTGGTTGATTCAAGTTACATTTTCCTGCCCATCGCTTCCTACTCGGACCAGGCCATAGGCCTTGCCGAATATATTGTCGAAAATAACAAAGGAACAACCACACCAAAGATCGCACTTTTTATTCATCCCTCGGCATTTGGCCGCGCCCCTGTTGAAGATCTGCAAAAGGCTGTTGATGCAGGACTCGGCATAGAAATTGTAGAAGTTGTTGAACACGGTAAAAATCTTGATAATACGGCCATGTTGAAACGATTGATGAGTAAAGATGTACAGTATGTAATCAGCCAGACAGTTCAGTCTCCTGTTGCAACCATGCTGAAAGATGCCAGCAGTCTCGGTCTTATAGCCGAATCGTTTGGAGAAGAGGGGAAACTCACCTTTTTAGGCTGTCATTATACAGGCGGCAACGATCTGGTAGCTCTTGCCGGAAACTCAGCCGAAAATTTCTACTGGACAACATCCTACATAGTTACCAATGAACCAGGTCCCGGAGCTACCGCTCAGCTCGAGCTGGCCCAAAAATATAATCGTGATGAAAAAGCGGCTAATTCCCATAACTACGCAAACGGCATGATGGTGGCACAGGTTGCAACAGAGGTTATCAAGCGTACCAAGGCCAAAGGAAAGGAAGTAACCAGCGAAACCCTTTATGAAGAGCTTCAGGAAATGAATGGAGACAATGCCTTTTCTCCCGGAACAACAGTTGGGCCGGTGACATATTCAAAAACCGACCATGCCGGAGTTGACTCTTTGCAGCTATACGTTGTGGAAAATGGTGCTTTTTGGTCTACCGGGAAGCCATTTGTACCTGAATATACAGCTAAAATTAAATAGAGGTGAACCGAGGTTTTCACCACTATTAAATTCATTTTCAGTCCTTTTGTGCCATGAGTCAGCGAATGAACTCCGGCACAAAAGGTCGATATCATCCTGGTATTAATAAAAAGTCATATTATGACCGAAAGAACGGAAAACCAGCTGGAAGTCAATAACATAGAAGTTGTCTATAACGATATTGTTCAGGTTTTGCGCGGTGTCAGCCTGATTGTACCGGAAGGATCTATTGTTGCCTTGCTTGGAACCAATGGTGCGGGGAAGACAACGACATTGCGGGCAATCAGCGGTTTGCTCAAGCCGGAAAACGGTTTTGTCCGGGAAGGATATATTAAATTTAAGGGTCACGATATTACCAATCTACTGGGAACCCATGTCGTCAAACTTGGTGCTGTGATGGTTCCTGAGGGGCGCCGGGTATTTAAACATTTATCAGTCGATGAAAATATCCGTGTCGGCTCTATTACCAGAAAAGACGGTGCACCGCAGATCCGTGCCGATCATCGGTTGATGTACACTCATTTTCCAAGACTGGCCAATATAACCCACCGGATGGCAGGCTACTGCTCCGGTGGTGAACAGCAGATGATAGCGATTGCCAGGGCATTGATGGCATCACCGAAAATGCTTATGCTCGACGAACCGTCCCTGGGGCTTGCTCCGTTACTTGTAAAAGAGATATTTGATAATATTCAATTAATAAATAGAGAATTAAATACAACGATTCTCGTAGTCGAGCAAAATGCCAAAATAGCTCTCGGTATTTCCGATTATGCTTATATTATGGAATCCGGCAGGATTGTATTGGAAGGTCCATCCAAAGAACTTCAGGAAAATCCGGATGTGAAGGAATTCTACATGGGAATAACCCGTGGAGGTGGAAGAAAGTCCTTCAAGGAAATTAAATCGTACAAAAGGCGTAAGCGCTGGATGTAGCCTCCCTGCATTTCTCCAGACTATTTTAAGAGGAGGGAATGATGAAATATCTAGTAGGGTACACGGGATCCGAAGAAGGAACGGCAGCGCTTGCTTTGGCAAGAGATTATGCAGAATCTTTTAACGCCAGAGTTTTTGTCGTAACCTCGATGGGAGGAGGAAGAAGTGAGAAGCCCGAAAAAATAAGTAAAGTTGCCAAGGATTTGGCATTTGCCGAACATTTTTTAAAGGAAAAAGGTATTGCCTGCGAGAGTCATCAACTGGCACGGGGATTATCACCTGGCGAAGATTTGGTTAGTTTTGCAGAAGATAATGAAATAGATCAGATATTTATCGGTGTGGAAAAAGTGTCGAGAACCCAGAAAATCATTGTTGGGTCCAATGCTCAGTACATAATCTTGAAAGCACCCTGCCCAGTTGTTACTGTGAAAAAATATTCCAGGTAATATTGCTTTTTTCTGTTTTTTCTAACAGACATTCCGGAGGTGCTGGCAATGTCATTGAAAATATCCCCATTTATGTCTACTAAACGAGAATTATTGCCTTTCCTGTCTTCACTATTATGCGCCATATCTGCTGTATTCTCTGGTATAGCCTTATGGATTTTACTGACCTCTCCGGTTAGTGCAGGTCAGGACAACAAACTGGATAACATTCGAATTGTTATAGACACGAAAACGTCTCTATTGCAGGTTTTGCAAGATGACCGGGAAGTGCTTGTTTTCTCAGATATTGCCATTGGACGTTACGGCACGTCTCTCGACAGGCGGAGGGGGGATAACACGACGCCGCTTGGGCATTTCAAGATTGCCTGGATAACAGACAACACTTCCTTCCATCGATTTTTCGGTTTTAATTTCCCAACTAAAGAATACGCCGACCGTGCCTTCAGGTCGGGTCGACTGGACCAAAAAACGCGGAATAAAATCCATAAGGCGTTGGCCGCAGGCCGTCTTCCTCCCCAGAATACCATTCTAGGCGGCAGCCTGGGCATACATGGTATCGGCAAGGGTGATATAAACGTTCATAAACAATACAACTGGACTAATGGGTGTGTTGCTCTAACTAATGATCAGATTGATCAGCTTACGGTTTGGGTCAGGATTGGAACGCCTGTTGAAATACGTTGATGGCGATTTTTTTTTATCTTCTAACAGAAAAATGGATAGCTTGCCTTGTTCAGTCGTCTTATTATAACTAACATTCTATAAGGGAAACTCTTTTTAGTCCCCGTGTTTTAAGATGGACTGAATCGGCAGATTTTCAGAAGTTACATATCAAGGCACGTGAAATTACTGGAAAGACTAACTATAAAATCATAACAAGGAGGACTACATGAAAAACACTGCTAAACTACTTGCCCTGCTCATAGTTGTTGGTCTTGCAGGTTGTGCCGGGAACAAGGATCTGGAGTCGGTGAGAACCCAGGTCGAACGGGCAAACGCCACCGCGGAAGCGGCCCTGCAGGTGGCTAACGAGGCTAACCTTGCAGCTCAGGAAGCTAAGGCTATCGCCACGGAAGCCAGCGCCACTGCTCAGAAAGCCAATGCTACTTCCGAAACCACGGAAGACAAAATCGACCGTATGTTCAAAAAGGCTATGTACAAATAATTATCGGGAGCCCTGCTTTTTCAGTGGGGCTCTGTCATTTGTGTCCTTTAAAAATTAAAGCCGTCCGAAACAAAAGTAGTAATGGGAACAGGTATGCCGTTTTGTTCCTGCAGCGCTTTTTTGATGGTTTTAATATCGAGTATCGCGTCCTTATTCTCGATTTCTTCAAATATCATTTCATAGGCCAAACTTTGCAGATCCCCGTTCCTTTTTTGATCTTCGTCCATCAACGGATGAATTTCCAGAAAAAGAGTTTGATTCTGCCAACCGAGCTTGATCGGCTGGTTCACTAGCTGCACTATCGTCTGTACAGGTATAATCGGAAAAAGTTCTTCGATATTCTCGGGATACATACGAATGCATCCATGGGTCACGCGCATACCAACGCCATAAGGTTTATTGGTGCTATGGATCAGATAACCGGGGATATTCAGACGCAGCGCATATCTTCCAAGAGGGTTGCCAGGGCCTGGGGGAACGAAATCGGGCAATGGATCTCCTGCGGCAATTGCCTCTGCTTTAATAGATTCGGGTGGATACCAGGATGGATCTTTGTCTTTTCTAACGATCTTGGCTTGGCCCAAAGGGGTATTCCAGTCCATTCTGCCGACACTCACTGGATAGGTTTTCACCATTGACGTTTCCTCAAGGTCGTCGGTGTAGAAATAATAGAGACGCATCTCGGGCAGATTAAGTACTACTCCCTTACGTTCAGCTTTGGGAAGAATGAATTGGCCGGGGATAATAACTTCAGCCCCCCGTTCAGGTTTCCAGCGGTCGACATTCGGGTTGGCGAGCAGGATCTCTTCCTGTCCCAGATCGAACTGGCGGGCAATATCCAGCAAGGTGTCCTCGTTAAAAGCTTTTATTGTTGTTGTGAAGCCGATAAGGTCAACATCTTCCGGAGGTCTTAGATGTGTTGCCGCCCACAAGGAGGATATGGCGGCAAAAAGAACAAAAAGAATTGTCAGAAGAACAGCGGACAACTTCTGAAATGAGAACGACCTGTTAACAAAGGAAAAATAAGCCATGGATTAAGTGTTTTTGTGGTTGAAAGTAAAGATGGCGTCGGCTTAGCCATCAAATGTCGATTGGAAGTATTTCCATGCCTCTGAGACTCTTCGCATTTTAACTCAAATATGCAAGCACAATTATATTGAATATTGAAAGCATCCTGTCCATTTGTTACTGTGAAACATTCCAACTTTTATTATAATCGTTCACCTGACGTGATGCCATCTCAACAAAATACCGGGAGGTTCTATTATGGGACTTTATGACTTCACTTTTTATGATCTGATAAACAGGAATGCGCTCACTTTCGGAAGTCATAACTGTTGGATTGAGGCTGATGACGGCAGGCATTTGACTTTTGCCGAATATAAGCAGCGGGTGGATCTTCTGGCCGGTGGCTTAGCTCATGCCGGAATTGAAAAGGGTGATCGTGTTGGAGTGCTTGGCAAAAACAGCCTCGAGTTTTTTCTTGTTTATGGTGCGGCCGCCCGGTTGGGTGCTATTGTATTACCTGTCAACTGGCGGCTTTCAGCCGATGAGGTCTGTTATAACTTGAATGACTGTCAAGCGAAAATAGTCTTGGCCGATGCAGAATTTCAACATATTCTGGATTCTAAAAAAGATGAATTGCCGACAATTAATGCCTGTTATAATTTAAAGAACGATTTTGGCGATGGACTGAAATTTAATTCCCTGCTGGAAAGGGGGAGTCAGGTACCTCCTGTGGACGTGGCAAGCGCCGATGGATTCGTCATTATTCATACTGCCGCTGTAGCCGGACGTCCACGGGGAGCACTTCTCAGTCATGGAAATATCCTCTGCGCTGACATGCACTTTATTAGCTGCATGGGATTTACACCGCAGGATATGAATTTGAACCTGTTGCCTCTTTTTCATGTGGCCGGACTTTTTATGGTTACCAGCACCTTTCATGCAGGCGGTTCAAGTCTCAATATCAGTAAATTTGAGGCTAAAGAAGCTGCAAAGCTGATCCGGGAAAAAGGCGCAACCGTGTTCTTTGATTTTCCGCCGATTCTAGATTCTATCGTTAAGGCCGCAGCAGAAGAAGATATTGATATAAGTTCATTGCGAGCTATTGTCGGGCTTGGAACTCCCGAAGTTATCGAGCAGTTTCAATCGGTAAGCGGAGGCAGTTATTACGCCATGTATGGACAGACGGAAACATCATGCCTTGCCACCATCGGTAAATATAACGATCGGCCGGGATCGGCAGGTAAAGTTATTATGCTTGGAGATGTACAACTGGTAGACGAACACGACCAACCGGTGGCAGTTGGCGAAGTAGGTGAGATAACAGTTAAAGGGCCTATGGTATTCCTGGGGTATTGGGGGTTACCCGATGATAATGCCTATACCTTTCGTGAAGGCTGGCATCATACCGGCGACCTTGGACGTTTTGATTCGGACGGATTTCTTTTTTATGCCGGACGTAAAGCGGAAAAAGAACTCATCAAACCAGGTGGAGAAAATGTCTATCCGGCTGAGGTTGAGAAGGTAATCCTACAGCATCCTGCGGTCGCGCAAACCGTTGTCATCGGCGTACCCGACCCCAAATGGAAAGAGGGTATTAAAGCTGTTTGTCAACTGCATGAAGGAGAAAATCTTACGGCAGCGGAACTGATTGCTTTTGTTGGCGAACGGATCGCTCGTTTTAAAAAACCTCAATATGTTGAATTTGTCAGTGAACTGCCGTTGGCAAAGGATGGTTCCCCGGATCGGTCGGCCGTGAAGTCATTATATGGGAAGGTATAATTCGTCTCGTCCTGGTTCCCATGCGCCGCATGGGAACTCTACTCCACTGCGCCGCAGTATTAACCGGAGAAATCATAGAGAAGTAGTAATACGTATTTCTGTTTCGGTGAAAAAATTATACTGAGATGCGACGCATCTGAATTATAGCCCCCATGCGGCGCATGGGGGCCAGGGTGTCAGAGAATCAAGGATGGTTCACTGGATCGGTCGGCTATTAAGCATTATATGGGAAACAATAATTTTAGCCGAAAAGGCCATTTTTAACCTGTTCTGTAAATTTTTCGGTTGAAGCCCATTTGTTGCCGGCCTGATCAATCGTTTTTAAAAAAGAGCGCCTTTCTCGTTCAATATGGTGTTTTTTAACGGGGCTGAATATACCTTCGCAGTCAATCAGCCAGATTTGCCAACTGCCGTCACTTTGTTGAACTGGAAAAAAGTGTTTGATATCCAGACTTCGCCACCCGAAGCCGGCGTTATGAATTCCTTGGATGATTGAAACTAGCGTATGAATTAATGAAGATCTGGCTGAATCCTCAAGATGTTCGAGTCCGCCGTTCCTTATCATTTGAGTTAGATTCGTTTCAGCAGGAACTGCAAGAGTAACTACTGCGGCCTTGTATGGATGCCAACGATGTCGAAAAAGAGCAAGTGGTTCTGCAGCATAGAGTCCAATTGCACGAAGGCTGTTAAGGCCCCGCCATTCCTGCAAAGGATAACTCGTAAAGGCTTTTCCACAGAGAAAAGAGTGCATGCGCGGTATCAACCGTGATTGCCTCCACTGTTTCTTGATATAAATTCCGATTTTTTCGTTCTGGTGATCAAGCTCAACATAAGAAACAGATTTTGCGTCATAACGTTTGTGAATTACGTCACCGCAGTCAAATGCAGCCTGTAGTGATGTAATCTCATTGGCACGAAGTATCTCCCGAGCTTTTTGTGAGCCGAATTCTGTAATTTCTTTCTTCAAGGTTTTAATGCCTTCTTAATTATCTGAAAAATCTCTATATACTGGAGCCAAAGAGCATTTCACTCCACGTAACGCTGTCTAGATTAATAATTTGAATGAGTGAGTGTATTCCCATTTTGTTATTTTTTTTCAAGAGTTATTTTACCCCAGGCAAGAAGGAGTGAGTCTGAGCTTGAATCATGTCGAGCGTTATAACAATCTTGTTTTCTTGAGCTTTTACTACCCCATCAAACTTTAATCTTCGGTATCCCTGAACAGCTCGCGGCCAATCAGCATCCGCCGGATTTCACTGGTACCCGCTCCGATTTCGTACAGTTTTGCATCCCGCAGGAGTCGTCCGGTCGGGAATTCGTTGATATAGCCGTTTCCTCCGAGGCACTGGATGGCTTCAAGAGCCATCCAGGTCGCCCGTTCGGCAGCGTAGAGGATAACGGCAGCGGCGTCTTTGCGGATATTGCTGCCGGTATCTGCGGCTTTGGCGACGGTGTAAACGTAGGACCTGCAGGCGTTCCAGGTCGAATACATGTCGGCAAGTTTGCCCTGCATCAGCTCAAATTCCCCGATAGCCCGGCCAAATTGATGGCGTTCATGGATATACGGCAGCACCACATCCATGCAGGAAGTCATGATTCCTAAAGGACCACCGGACAACACCAGCCTTTCGTAATCAAGGCCGCTCATCAGGACTTCGACCCCGCGGTCCAGCGAGCCGAGGATGTTTTCCTCCGGCACTGCGCAATTTTCAAATACCAGTTCGCAGGTTGGTGAACCGCGCATTCCGAGTTTATCGAGTTTTGGGCTGGTGGAAAATCCTTCCATTGTTTTTTCAACCAGGAAAGCAGTGATACCCTGGTGCATTTTTTCAGGCGATGTTTTGGCGTAGACCACAAGGACATCGGCATTCGGGCCGTTGGTGATCCACATCTTTGTGCCGTTCAGAATATAGGCATCTCCCTGTTTGACAGCTCTCAGCCGCATGCCGACCACATCGGATCCGGCTCCCGCCTCACTCATAGCCAATGCGCCGATATGCTGACCGGTGATGAGTTTGGGGAGATAACGCTTTTTCTGCGCTGCAGTTCCGTTTCGGTTGATCTGGTTAACGCAGAGGTTGGAGTGCGCTCCGTAGGCAAGTCCAACTGAAGCAGAACCGCGGCTAATTTCTTCCATGGCGATAACGTGCTCAAGATAACCCATCTCGGCACCACCGTATTGATCCGGGACGGTAATACCTAAAAGACCTAACTCGCCCATTTTCAACCAGAGTTCCGGTGGAAAATGATCCTCGCGGTCAATTTCAGCAGCTAAAGGGGCAATTTCAGTGCTGACGAATCCCTGGATCGATTCTCTCAGCAGGTTCGCAGTGTCTCCCAGGCCAAAATTCAATTGAGGAAATGTCTTCATGATTTCTCCCGGTAATTAGTACCTTAGAAATTCATTTCTTGTTTTTTTAGAATGAATTTCGTGAAGGTACTTATCCCCGTGCTTTGCGGGGGGCAGAAGTTCAACTCGTTCAGCTCCTTATCAGCTCCTCATTCAGCTCTTTGATATCAGCAAAAAAATCCAGGGCTTCAGGGTTTTTCAGGGCGTCTTTATTTTTAACCTCTCGGCCATGGATCATTTTTTGAACGGCAAGTTCGACCTTCTTCATATTCAAGGTATAAGGAATATCGGGGACAGTGAGGATCTTTGCCGGAACATGCCGGGGTGACGCATTTTTGCGGATATTTGTCCTGATTTTCTGCTGTAGCTCTTCCGTCAGCTCATTTCCCGGCTTCATCTTAAGAAAGAGGATTACCCGGGTGTCATTTTGCCACTCCTGACCAACGACAACACTGTCTTCAATTTCAGGCATCTGTTCTATGATCCGGTAGATCTCGGCTGTACCTATTCTGACGCCCCCAGGGTTCAAGGTGGCGTCGGATCTTCCGTATATAATAACACCACCTCGTTCGGTAATCTCGATAAAGTCGCCATGGGTCCAAATTCCGGGAAACGAATCAAAATAAGCTGCATGATACTTTTTTCCCTCCGGGTCATCCCAGAAAGAAATCGGCATGGAAGGGAAGGGTGCTGTGCAGACCAGTTCACCCTGTTTGCCCACAACCGGCTTGCCGTTCTCGTCATAGGCGAAAACCTTCATGCCGAGCCCGCGGCATTGGAGTTCCCCTTCGTATACCGGCCCTATCGGATTGCCAAGGGCAAAGCAGCCGTTCAAATCGGATCCGCCTGAGATAGAAGCCAGTTGCAGGTCTTCTTTTACCTCCCGGTAGATAAAATGAAAATCCTCTTTGGAAAGCGGCGAACCGGTGGAGAGGAGAGCCCTTAAAGAACTCAGGTCAAACTGTTTACCCGGTTTCACTCCGGCGTTTTTAAGGGCTGCGATGTAGCCGGCGCTGGTGCCGAAAACGGTAATTTTCTCATCCTGGGCCATCTGCCAGAGCGCGTCCGGACCGGGATGAAAGGGATTGCCGTCATACAATACCAGTGTTGCCCCGACGGCGAGTGACGTGGTCAGCCAGTTCCACATCATCCAGCCGCAGGTGGTGAAATAGAAGATGGTGTCTTCACGTTTTAGATCGGTATGAAGTATCAGTTCTTTGAGTTGATGGATCAGCACTCCCCCTGCACTTTGGACCATGCATTTCGGCAGCCCGGTAGTGCCGGAGGAATACATGATATATAGCGGGTGTTCAAACGGCAGTTGGGCGAAATCGATATCGACTGCATCGTTTAAACAAAATTCTTTGTAATGGATTGCCAGCGGCAGGTTGGAAAGATCCGGCTTTTGCACTGTATAAGGAACAACAATGATTTTTTCTATAGACGGAATCTCTTTTGTTATTTCACCAATCTTGGCAAGGCTGTCCAACGCTTTACCTTTGAAAAAATAACCATCGGCAGTAAAGAGCACCTTCGGTCTGGTCTGACCGAATCTATCAAGTACACCTTTAATACCAAAATCTGGAGAGCAGGACGACCATGTTGCCCCGAGGCTTGTCGCTGCAAGCATGGCGATAATCGATTCAGGCATATTCGGCATGAAACCGACAACACGGTCTCCGGCAACGACTCCCGCTTGACGAAGAGAAGCCGCCACTTTTGTCGTTGCGGCAAAGAGCTCTTTGTAAGTTAGGTTCCTGCGGACAGTGTTTTCTCCCCTGAAGATCAAAGCAATTTTATCATCCCGATAGCGCAGCAGGTTTTCAGCAAAGTTCAACCGACTACCAGTGAACCAGTTTGCCTCCGGCATCCTGGTTGGGTCATCAATCACAGTCTGGTACGGTTTGGAGAATTTGATATTAGCAAAACGCCACATTTCAGCCCAGAAATCTTCAATATTCTCTACTGACCACTGATAGAGTCCGTCATAATCGGTAAAACTGGTTCCATACGTTTCGTTCACAAGCTGCATGAACCTGTACATATTGGAATCTTTGATTCGCTGTTCCGAAGGCTTCCAAAGCGGTTGAGACATGAGCGTCCTCTTTATTTAAGCTGCTGTTGCGGTGTTAGTGTTAGATGATGACGATGACATTTGGGCAATCAGATTGTTTGCCATCTCCCTCAATTTGAATTTCTGGATCTTGCCGCTGGCCGTTGCCGGGAATTCGTTGACATAAAAGAAATATTTAGGGATTTTATGATACGAAATCCTGTCCTTACAAAAAGATGCAAATTCAATGTCCGTTGCTTCCTGGTCTGTCTTTAGTTGGACGAAGGCGGCAACCTCTTCTCCGTATTTCTCACTGTCAACGCCCACGACGGCAACGTCTTTTACCTTTGGGTTGGAGTACAGAAATTCTTCTATTTCCCGCGGGGAAATATTTTCTCCACCCCTGATAATCATATCTTTGATCCTGCCGGTAATCTTGCAATATCCGTCTTTATCCATGACCGCAATATCCCCGGTGTGCAGCCATTTATCAGCGCTGATTGCCATAGCGGTAGCTTCAGGCAGTTTGTAGTAGCCTTTCATGACATGATAGCCTCTGGTACAGAGTTCACCCTGTTTGCCAATGGGCATTTCCCTGTCTGTCAGTACGTCGGTGATCTTTACCTCGACATTCGGCAGCGCCCTGCCGACAGTGGTTGTTTTCAGTTCGAAAGAGTCGTGCACACGAGTTTGGGTGATTCCGGGGGAGGCTTCGGTCTGGCCGTAGACAATGGTCATCTCGTTTGCGCCCATATCGTTGATCACCCTTTTCATGACTTCGACAGGGCAGGTGGAACCGGCCATGACGCCTGTTCGAAGACTCGATGTATCGTAATTGTTTTTATCCATCTCTTCAAACTCGGCGATGAACATGGTAGGCACACCAAGCAGGGCAGTGCACTGAGAGGCTTCGACAGTCTTTAGGACATTGACGGGGAAAAAGGAGACGACCGGGGCCATGGTAGTTCCGGAAACCATGCAGCACAGCGTGCCGATAACACAGCCGAAACAGTGGAAGAATGGCACAGGGATGCACATTGCGTCATCTGGTGTCAGATTCATGCACTCTGCCATACTGAGTGCATTGCCAATCAGGTTGGTGTGGGAAAGCATAACACCTTTTGGAGTTCCTGTTGTCCCCGAGGTATATTGCATATTAATTACGTCATCCGGGTCAAGTGAATCCAGTCTTGTCTTCAAATCCTGATCTGATACCCGAGCGCCAAGCTCAAGAACATCGTCCCAGTTGTACATTCCGGCAATTTTTTCTTTGCCAAGATAGATAATGTTTTTCATAAAAGGAAGATTTTCGCAGTTCAGTTTGCCCGGTTCACAATTTTTCAGTGTTGGGCAGACGGCATTCAGCACCTTAATGTACTCGTCAGGCTCCCGTACTCCCCCTGTCAGGATAAGGGTTGTGGCATCAGATTGCTTTAATAGAAAATCAAGTTCACTGCTGCGATAATTGGTATTAACCGTCACGAGGACGGCACCCATCCGGGCACTGCCGAATTGGGTGTAGACCCATTCCGGAAGATTGTTGGCCCAGATGGCGATCTTGTCGTCCTGTTTAAGACCTAACGCCATAAATCCTTTAGCTACATTGTCAAATGTTTCTCTTAACTGCCTGAAATTCTGTCTGATGCCGAGAGTATGATATTCCAGTCCTATGTTGTCTCCGAAATTTTCTGCCAGAATGTCTACAACATTACCGATGGTCGTCTTACCCACTTTGATATCAGGCGTGTTCATCCTGTTCTCCTTTATCAGAAGGTGATAAAAGCGATTTTAGCTCAGATTTATTCGGTCATCAAAAGCTGAAGCCCTCCGGCAGTTCTTCTTCTTTTGTTCCTTCCGGGACCCATGAAAGATCAAGGATCGTAAAGGTTGGTCCGGTTGTTTTAAAAATCGGCAAGACCTTCATGTCGAAACTTGGGTCGCCAAGGCTGAGATAACTCATCAGGATCGTGGCAACTCCGTCAAATTCTATATTGATGAATTTAATGGGTTTATCAAGAAGGTTGAATGCTCCTGAGCGTTCGCAGACCATAAAGGTATGGATTCTCGCTGTTTTTTGGGCTACATCCGTTAAATCAATAATACTGTTTTTGCCGAGACAGTCGGGACAATGAATTCTAAATGGAATGTATACCGTGCCCTTAGAACTGCAATCCACACTGTCGCAGCGAGTAGCCATCAGTTTTCCTTTGCTGAGGGATTCAAAAAATATCGCCTCTCCCCCATAGGAATGAATGAAAGTCATATCTCTCGGGTTGGTTATTCCCAAGAGTTTCCAGTCGTCGTCGGCATTACGTATTGGAGTGTTTGGAGTGAGATGATGGAAAGCGCCTTTAAGTTTATATTTATTATCTTTGACATATACCTGTCCGAACATGCTCATAATAGATCTCCTTTTCTGTACCTTAAGCACCTTATTTGATCAAATGATCTGGATCCATGAGAATAGTGGAGGTGACATGCGATCCCACACCGGCATGGCTGATAGCCATCCCTCTTTTGGCGTCCTTAACCTGCAGGTTAGTCCAGTCGGCGGGCTTTTCGCGGTTGAAGTTTTTCCAGATTTTTTCGTCCCCGTGAAGTTCTTCCCATCTGTTCCAGATGTGGGTCGCCACTTCAAAGGTCTGCATGATTCCTGTGGCTCCAACCGAATGCATACAGCCGATCAGTCCTCCGGAGAGATTGGATGGCAGCTTGCCTGGTTCTCCTGTATGTGGATTGGTGTGGTAACAGTCGCCGGATTCGACGTACTCCCGGCCATACCCATAGGGTCGTATGCCTATATCTTCATAAGACTGGACGTCGCTGATAGTGAAAGCGTCATGGAGTTCGACCAGATCAAGATCTTCGGTCGGATCGGTGATACCGGCCATGCCGTAGCCGTAATAGGCAGCGATTCTTGCTGCGAGAAAACCTGTAAAACCGGGGTATCGATCTCCACCCGGAAAACGTTCGCCCAGATCTTTATACTGATCGGCGGTTTCATTGGGTAAGAGTGGAATATCCATATCCAGCCTGTCGGCCGGACGCAGGGTGTGCGAACCTGCTGCGACGTAGATCCGTAAAGGCTTATTTGGGGAATTTTTGGTAAGCTGGGTCGCTGTATCTTCATCACAGAGAATGGCACAGGCCGCGCCCACGCTCATCAGGCAGCAATCAAGGGCGCGCAAAGGGTAGGCCACAACCGGTGAATTCAGAACGTCATCAACTGTGATTTTCATTGGTGACTGGGCAAAGGGGTTAAACCTGGCATAGCCATGATGTTTAACAGATATTTCGGCAAGGGTTCTTCGGAAGGAATCTTCTGATTTGCCGAAAATTTGCCAGTAACGTTGGGCCATAACTGCATAATATCCGGTATAGATATGGCCAAGAGGCGATTCCCAGTCTTTGTCCGCCGCGCACGAAATAAGAAAATTGCCTTCATCGGTCGGGACCTCGTCCATACGTTCCCAACCCATAACCAGTACGCAATCGGAGTAGCCGGAAGCAACAGCTTTTAATCCTTCCCAAAGAGTTGATCCACCCGTGGCACCACCCGTCTTCACGCCGACGTTGCCCAGCGGATCGAGTCCAAGGCGGTCATGGATGACTGCTTCTCCCAAAAGTTGATCACCAAAATGATCAGCAAAATGTCCGTAATAACAACTGTGTATATATCTCTTGAGTTCGGCTGGCGATATGTCGAGCAGCCTTGCCGCCATGGTAAAGGCATCGATACACAATTCTTCGGTGCGTTTGTCCGGAATGGCCCGATCGAATTTGGATTGTCCGGCAGTCACCATGTAGACCGGTCGTTGCAATTGGGGGATTTTTAATTGTTGCTTGCTGAATGTGATCATACCACTGTCTCCTTGTTGAATAAGGTTGAGGTAGCTATGACTGACGTTTGGAGTAATATCTAAAGAGTTCCCACCCATAAAACGAAACTGTTGTTTGAACTGTTATTGGTAATCTTCTGACTATCGGGATTTGACCAAAAATGAACAGAATCTCCTTCGGTCAGTTCAAACGTTTCATCACTTAGTCTGAGTTCTACTGTCCCTTTCAATACACAGAGAACTTCCTGACCATTTTTTATGTTTTTACGTACAGGAATGGATTTTCCAGGTTCGATGACCAGGACGGATGAATCTATGACGGATCTGTTTTCCGGCGGAAAGAATCGACGGGTGACAAAACCTGTATGAGAGAGATCGATATCATCCCAGTCGGATTTTTTTATCAGAATTATCTTTTCCTGTTCACTCACCTGAGTTAGCAAATCTCCGGCATTTATATTAAGAGCATTGCAGATCCGGATAAGAGTGTCGACTGAAGGAGAATTAACATTATTCTCAACCTGACTGAGAAAGCCCTCGGAGATAGATGCCTTTTCCGCAACGGCTTTCAGTGTCAACTTCTTGTCTTTCCGACGCTTTCTGATTGAAGTGCCAATATTCATTGAAGCCACTTTAATATTTTTTCAGCTATGTAGAAAAATATGTTAAAATTCAATATAAGTTAACATTAACCAATACAAAATATTTTGGCAACAATTAATAGTGATTCTGCGAAAGAAATTCAACGCTAGTAAGGGGAGATATGCAGCTTGACCCGCAACATGTTGAACCTTACTGTTAAGGCTAAATCGACTGGAACAGAAAAACGAGACGATGCCTAAAGAGACAACCTGTCCGTAAACGGGAAGGAAAATTACAGGTCTTGGTAAAGGCCGGGTTGCCAATAATATTGGTAATTCGGCCTTTTTGTTTTGGAAGATTTTTTTGGAATGAGAATGTCACCAGCTGCTTGTCTGTCCGGGTTTTGAGACAGAAGTGGACCGCATGTACCGGAACTGTCAGCTTGAGATGACAGACACCATTGAGGCATCTCCGTAAGAGCTTCATGCCTTTCAGGCAGATAAGTTCCGGGACCAGATTAACAATCTTTGGGATCCAGAGAGGTGCAGAAATGAGAATTCGATATTTCAATATTTCCTTTGTGAGTGGAGTATGCATGGTGGCCATTGTCATGTCCGGCATGATGCTGCATGCAAAGGAAATGAAGGAAACAAAAGATGATACTCAATCCATTGTGGTGGAAGGACAAATTGCGCCACGGCTTCAGAATCTAGGAGATCACAAATTCCCGGTCACAACAAGTTCAGATCGTGCCCAGCTTTTTATCAATCAAGGCATGAACTTGATGTATGGTTTCAATCATAAGGAAGCTGATCGTTCATTTAAAGAGGCGGCCCGCCTTGATCCGAATTGCGCCATGGCGTACTGGGGAATGGCTTTGGCACTCGGCCCGAATATTAACATGCCGATGTCGCCGGAATCTGAACCGGAAGCCTATGAATTAACGCAGAAAGCAAGATCACTGATGGAAAATGTATCTGAAAGAGAGAAAGGTCTTATTGAAGCTCTTTCAGCGCGCTACTCCGGTGAGGTCTCCGACGATCGCAGTAAATACGATCAGGCATATGCCGAGGCGATGAAAAAACTGCATAAGCAGTATCCTGCCGACCTTGATATTGCAACGATGTATGTCGAATCAGTTATGGACCTCACTCCTTGGGATTATTGGACCAGAGACGGAAAACCCTATCCGAACACGATTGGAATAATGAATGTGCTGGAAAATGTTATAACACAAAATCCAAATCATCCCGGAGCCATACATCTCTATATTCATGTAGTTGAGTATGCCAGGCCTGAACTCGCAGAGGAGGGCGCCGACCGGCTTCTTAAACTTGTTCCGGGTGCAGGCCATCTTGTGCATATGCCTTCTCATATTTACAGGCGTATCGGAAGGTATCACGATGCATCCCTCAGCAATCTTGCGGCAATTAAAGCCGACGAAGATTATATCGTTCAGTGTCGGGCGCAGGGAGTCTATCCGCTGGCTTATTATCCGCACAATATCCACTTCCTATGGGATTCGGCTACAATGGAAGGGCGGAGAACGGTGGCTCTCGATGCGGCCGTTAAATCTTCAAACAGCATTCCTGATGGTGTCTGGCGAGATATACCGCTATTGCATCAATTCTTGGTTGCACCGCTTTTTGCTTATACCCGTTTTGGTGAATGGGATAAGATTCTTGCCGAGCCGCAGCCTCCTGAAGACAGTCCCTTTTGGACAGGAGTCTGGCATTATGCCAGAGGTGTTGCGTATACTGCCAAAAACGATATCGGCGCAGCAGATAAAGAACTTGCAAAACTCACAAAAATTGCGGCTATGGAAGAGATGGAAGATTATCGGGTGACTTTCTCGCGTAACGGAGCAAATTCGATTCTTGATATCGCCGTCGCGTCTCTTTCAGGGGAACTTGAAGCTAAGAAGGGCAATTACGAGGAAGCTGTCGCTCACCTGCATCGAGGTGTTCTGCTGGAAGATAACCTGATCTATAATGAGCCGCCTGACTGGCATGTACCTGTTCGCCAGGTTCTTGGTGCTGTTTTGATGGATGCCGGCAGGGCAGCTGAGGCTGAAGCTATTTATTGGCAGGACTTACAGTACAATCGGGAAAACGGCTGGGCATTGTATGGCTTAATGAAGAGTCTGCAGGCCCAGGATAAAGAAACTGAGGCTGCAGCAGCGGAAGAGCGGTTTCACAAAGCCTGGAGCAGGGCAGATGTTAAACTCAGTTCATCACGAATGATCGATAAGGAATCTAATATCTTAGCAGGTACTTCAGGAAACTGGAATTAAGTAAAACCGGCTGTACTTACAGAAGGTACAGCCGGCGATTAAGTATTTTATTTCTCTAACTGAACCGATACCGGTACAGGCCGGGGAACTGTATCGTAAACGGGGGAGTAAGTTGGTCCAAGTTTAACAAGGATTAATGAACTGAGCATTCCATCCGCAAGGGAAAAATATTATAAGTGCCGGTTTTTTCCGTTAACGGAATTGGTCGATTATATACTCGACATGAACCCGACATGGCTACGACATGAGGCTACCCGGGACCCCATTCCCCCTGATGTCTTCTATCATTCCTCTATTTCACAGGTTAAAAAGAGCACCAGAAGTACCTCACATATAATTTAACCATTAAGGAGGAATTAAATGAAATTATCAAGATCGTCAGGATCATTAAGAACGTTGAAAATTGCTCTCGTAGCCTTAATACTCATAGGGTTTTCCGTAACCCAGGTAAAGGCACAGAATCGGACTGTTAACGGGGTCATAATCGGAGCTGCAGTAGGAGGTGTGGTTGGTTTGATAGTCGGTAGTGAAATGCACAAGAAAAGTTACAGCAGAGAACATGTCTATAATAAGCCTGTCTATCATCATCCGCCACCGCCTCCCAAAAGATACTATGATAACAGAGGTCATTCGAAGAAGCATTCGAGATACAAGCATAGCAGTTACAACTATAGGTCTGTGGAGAAATGCAGGGATATCGTAGTTATTAGCGAGCGTCGCGGCCATTACCGAAAATCAGTCAAGACAGTATGTCGAGACAGAAAAAGATAACTATTATTCAGGGGAATAAATGAAACAAGGTTCCATGTTTTATAAATCTCTTGAGATTCATGCACTTACTTAAACTCGCTGCGTAAGTGCATGAATGTATATTGAATTTTTGTATTCATGACAAAGGATGAGCGAATCCCTGTTTTACTCTTTATGTACCCTTCCGATAGAAATCTTTCCTCTACCATTTGTTCCTACAACTATGCGGATTCCAAGCATTATCAGCCGATAAACTGAGAGTGCAACGAAATATTGTTGTTCAAAATAAATGAACCAAAGCAGAAAAAATATTGACAAAATTCCTCTACTGCATAATGATCCGCAATATGATTGAGCGCTTGGTCGGTTTTCGGCAGCGCAATATTTTATGCGGAGAATCGCATTTTTTTGAAAATGATTTCGCTCAGTAAGGTCCTATTAAGAAAATTCTTATAGTTGGCAGTCCGGAAACTCTGGAGATTGAGAGCTCTGCTAGTTGTCCGGAACTAATATGTTGTCTCACTAATAGTTTTTAAAGGAGGAGCGTATGTCAGCAGGAGTATTGAAACCGAGATGGGGACAACCTCTCACGGGAATCGTTTCGTTTTGCGCGTTTTTGGCTATTGCTTTAGTTACCTGGTTCATCTTCTCTGATCCCAGAGGACCAATAAAGTGGTTTCCTTATCCTTTCGTCATGTATCTTGCCGTAATGATTTTGGTGGGTATTTGGCAGCATATGCTTCTTGCGGACTGGCCCTTTCAGAATATTGAGCAGCCAAAACGCGGGATTATAATGACAATTACGAATTTAATCATAGTCTGGTTTGTCATAGATATTCTGTTCTATCGTATTTTGGGGCTAGGATTTAATTTTTTGAGCTACTATGGGCTTGAAGCACTCGGACAACCAGTAGTACTTGCCCAGGTAGCTGTAGTATGTTTTGTTTTAATTGGATTCTACACCTATTCGGTTTCTACAATTTTTTTCGGTAAATGGCCTCTGCAGCCCAGTAATATTTTACAACCCGCCGGTGGATTTGCGGAGATTGCCTGGGGGTCTCTTATAACCTTACTTTGTTATACAGTTCTTATAGTACCATTTTTTGGTTCAGTGCTTCCGGGGACAGTTATTAATCCGGCCTGGTGGGAAAGTATCGGCGGAACCTCACATGTCCACTGGGTTTTCGGCTGGTGGGAGTGGGCAATAGTCATTCTCTTTATGACGCCTAATGTCTGGAGGATGAAACCCTGGACTCTCATTACTCTTCCCCAACCCTGGAAGGGGATAATATCCGTAGTGCTTTCATTTGTGCTGGCAATTATTTTAACTCTCATTTGTAAAGTAATCATTTACTGGTGGATCCCGGCAGAGACATTTCAACAGCTTGAAGAAGCTAAGGGGCTGGCTGAAGTTCAACGATTTATCTGGGTTCACTCTGCGGAAATCGGTGGTTTTTTCCTGATACCATTTTTAATTTGGCACCATTATTTTGATGATATTGCCTTTGGCCTGGACAAGGACGCCTGGTCGGCATTTTTCGTCAGAACTGTCGGCGTTATGTTGCTGGCTGCGGGAAGTTACTGGATATTTTATTACGGGAATTTCGGCCACTGGGCTCTTGGAAATCATCATATGACCGATCTCTCCCACAGATTTCCACATGGAGAATCCCTTGTATGGAACTTCTGGTGGATCGTTCCATTGCTTTGGAACGAATGGTTTTTTCATAAATGGCCATTTTATGTACATGAACAGTAATTGTATGATCTTGATTGATTAACTTCCAAAAAACATACAGAAACCTGCTGCTAATACAGTACCGATTCTGTTTGCAATGCCGATGGGATATGCTTCTTTCTTTTCAATGCATTCACTCATCGGCATTTTGTCCGATTACCCGCAGAGCATTTATATTGATATCTATTTTGGACCTGGGCAAAGATGCCCGGGAAGGAGAATCTAATGCATGCAAGCGTAAATAAAAGTATCCTGACTCCGGTTGAATTTTTGACCAGAAGTGTCCTGGTCTATCCAGACAAGACAGCAGTTGTCCATGGTGACAAACGTTACAGCTATAAAGAATTTGCAGAGAGAATTTATCGCCTTGCCAGCGCATTGCAGCAAAGGGGCATCGGCAAGGATGACAAGGTCGCTTTCATCTGTCCCAATATTCCTGCAATGCTTGAAGCACATTATGCAGTTCCCCTTATCGGTGGAGTGCTTGTCAGTGTTAATATTCGACTCTCCAGCGGAGAAGTCTCTTATATCATTGATCATTCAGATGCCAAACTGGTTGTCGCCGACAGCGAATTTGCCCATCTGGTTCAGTCGGCTGAATTGCCAAAGGTCAAAACCTTTGTGACCGTCTGCGATGTAAACGATACGATATCTCTTGATGGTTTGGAGTACGAAGATTTCCTGGCAACCGGTTCTCCAGAGCCGATTGAAGCAAATATCGATTCTGAAGATCAGCTGCTGGCCATAAATTATACCAGCGGCACGACCGGCCGTCCCAAAGGCGTTATGTATCACCATAGAGGTGCATACCTGAATGCACTAGGTGAAGTTCTGGAATCAGGTTTGACTGCGTCTTCTGTCTATCTCTGGACGCTGCCCATGTTTCATTGCAATGGCTGGTGCTTCACCTGGGGCGTTACTGCGGTGGGGGCCACTCATGTCTGCCTGCGGGCTGTGGTCGCTGCAGATATTTATCGTTTAATCGAAAAAGAAGATGTATCCCATCTCTGTGCAGCTCCGACAATACTCATTACCATGAGCACCTGGCCCGGAGCCTCCGAAGTGAAAATGAAACGCAAACTCAAGATTATGACGGCGGGAGCTCCGCCGGCCCCGGCAATTATCCGGAATATGGAAGCTATTGGCGCGGATATCACCCATACTTACGGTCTCACCGAAGTGTATGGCCCGCATAGTGTTTGTGCCTGGCAGCCGGATTGGGAGATGATGTCCAATGAAGAAAAAGCCATAGTAAAATCAAGACAGGGAGTCCCGTACATCATGACTCATTTCATGGATGTCGTCGATCCCGTTACCATGAAGCCTGTCCCAAGAGACGGCAAGACCATTGGCGAAATCGTCATGCGCGGCAACAATGTTATGACCGGTTACTATAAGGATCCTGAAGCGACCGAAGAGGCATTCGAAGGGGGGTGGTTCCATAGCGGTGATCTTGCTGTGATGCACGCCGACGGCTATGCCCAGATTATGGACAGGAAAAAGGATATCATTATCAGCGGTGGAGAAAACATTTCCACAGTTGAAGTGGAAAGCGTCATATATGGCCATCCGGATGTACAGGAGGTAGCGGTGATTCCGGTACCGGATGAAAAGTGGGGTGAAGTGCCCAAGGCCTATGTGGTACTTAAGGCAGGGAAAAATACATCTGCAGAAGATATAATTGCTTACACCAAAGAGCATCTGGCTCGTTTCAAGGCGCCAAAATATATCGAGTTCGGCGATCTGCCTAAAACCGCCACCGGAAAAATTCAAAAGTTTAAGCTAAGAGATAAGGAGTGGGAGGGCAAGAAACGGATTGGTTAGTTAAACCTCAATGGCATGAAAAGGTGCCCAGGTGCCGATTATCACTCTGCACCTCTGCAAAACAGTCGAAATTCTCAAAGGCATCTGGGTCCCATGCGCCGCATGGGACCCGAACTATACTGCGTCGCAGTATACAAGCAAGAAAGCAATTTCTTCATCTTCGCTTAATCCTTCTTTTTGGAATATCCCGACTGGTCAGCCAGATGCGGATCAATGGGATCGGTCTTGTCGGCATTGTGTGTATAGGAAGGTTTGTCTTTTCCTTCAGGAGATACAGACACCGGTCCCGGCTTGTCGCGATCCAGCGCGTCGTCTTCAACATTTTTTTCACCCGAAGTGCCGCCGGGAGGATTGCTGTCCGAGAGATGCGGGTCGATGGGATCGGTCTTATCGGCATTATGCGTATAAGAATGTTTTTCTTTCCCTTTAGGTGATACTGATACCGGTCCTGGCTGATCACGATCCAGCACATCCTCTTGAGTATTTTTATTGCCCGAAGTTCCCATATTGCTCATAGCTGATTTAGATTCTTCTTTTTTCATAATTACCTCCTCTTTTTTTTAATCCTGACCTGAATACATTCAATTTCACTCCCTTGGCTTTATGGAAAAACTTATAGAGAGTGATATAGTATAATATTCTGCAATTACTGTGCCGCACCCTCACAATACCCAAAAGTAAAAAGATGAAATTGATATTTGCAATAGAGTCGAAATTAGGAGTAACTGTTTGATATTATATTGCTATGACGAATAGAAAAGGAGGTCGCGCCTTGCATCTGGCTTCGTTTTTATCATCTTGATTTTCTGCAGGACAAGATCCGAACTGATCGGACACTGTCTTGAAAAACAATACAACAGAGTAAAAAGAGGGAGGTTCCGATTGGTAAATTAGTTGCAATTCTAGTTGGAATTTTTTTCTGAAATACTTTTTCAAAACCCTCTGTTTAGCCTTTAAAAATATCCAAAGAATAAGTGGTTTATCCTTTTCGCTCCTCCAGTATAAGATTGTCGGACAAACTGGAAAATATTTTGCAAACGTATCATTTTATACCCTCGTTCAGGGACGGCAGCATCCTGCAACAAACAAGGAGGAATCGTATGTTTTTAAGCAATCACATAGAGTTGATATTCTACTAGAGGTTAATATGTCCTGCAGACGTTTACCAATATGGCTTATCCTAATGACATGTTTGGGTGCATTTTCTTTTATTAGACCGGCGATCGGGGCTGAAATTTTCGATAATGTCACAAAAATTCGTCTGGATAACGGCCTCAATGTCATTCTTATGGAAAATCACATCTCCCCGGTGGTGACATTTCAGATCTGGTACCATGCGGGGTCCCGTAAAGATACATGGGGGAAAACCGGTCTCGCCCATGTATTCGAGCACATGATGTTCAAGGGAACGAAAAAATACAGCGGCGAGGATTTTACTCGGCTCATCCAGTCGCAGGGGGGAAATTTCAACGCCTTCACGTCGTACGACTTTGCCGGTTACTTCGAAAACATGATGGCGGATCGTATCGACATCGCGATGAAACTTGAGGCAGACCGGATGCAGTACCTGGTTCTGCGCCCCGAGGATTTCCAGACCGAGGTCAAGGTGGTAATGGAAGAGCGCCGGATGCGGGTCGAGGATAATCCCCAGGCATATCTCTCTGAGCAGACCCAGGCTATTGCCTTCCAGGCTCAGCCTTATCACTGGCCGATAATCGGCTGGATGGACGATCTCAAACGGCTGAAGATTGAAGATATGCAACGGCACTATGACCTCTATTACCGGCCGACCAATGGCTTTATCGTGGTCGTCGGCGATTTCCAGACCGATGATATGATCGAAAAGATACGGAAGTTGTTCGGCAATATCCCTTCAAAAGAACAGCCGCCTCTTATCAAGTACCATGATCCGCCACAACGCGGCGAACGTCGGGTCAACGTTCATACCTATGCAGAGCTGCCCTACATCATGATCGGATATCACGTGCCGAATCTGAAAAATAATCCCGACGATGCCTACGTACTCGAGGTCATCGCATCTATTCTTTCGGCGGGAAAAAGCTCTCGATTATATAAGAACCTCATTCTTGAAGAACAGCTGGCGTTGTCGGCCACCGCATACAACTCTCTATTGTCTGTTGATCCGGATCTGTTCTCCCTTGCTGCTGAACCCCTGCCGGATGTTAAGCCGGATCGACTCGAAGATGCCCTGATCTATCAGCTGGAAAGGCTTAAAACCGAGCCGGTCCCGGAAAGGCAGCTGCAGAAAGCAAAAAATCAACTGGAGACCTCCTTTATTTACAGCCAGGATTCCGCTTTCTACCAGGGGATGCTTCTCGCCCGGTATGAAATAGCCACACGCTGGGAAGATATACGGAATTATGTTCCGGCTATCCGCAAGGTCAACGCTGAAATGATTCAGCGAGTGGCCAGAAAATATTTCGTTAAGGAAAACAGCACGGTGGGGATTTTGTATCCAAAGGAAAGAAGCCAAGAAAAAGGAGAGGAGGTAACGTATAACTCGGGAGAATGGAAATGATGACAATAATAGTGAGGTGTGTCTGCAAGTTTTTGATTTCAATTCTTTTTGTATCCGTCGGACTCGGATATGAAACAGTTAATGCTGCGACCTCAAAGGTCGAACGGGAGGTACTTGACAACCAGATGGTTGTTCTCTTCTCAGAGCAGCACCAGTTGCCGTTTATCACTATCAACCTTCTCTTTGACGCCGGTTCCTCGCGAGATCCCCAGGAACTCCCGGGACTTGCCAATCTCACTTCAGAGGCGATCCTGTTGGGTACAGAAAAATTCTCGCTCAATGCCATCAATCGGGAACTCGACTTCCTGGGGGCGGAGCTTTCGACCGCCTGCGACCGGGATTTCATGACAGTCAGTTTTCGTATCCTGACTAAACACCTGGATCAGGGGATGGAGTTGTTTAATGAAGTGATAATCCGTCCTGCTTTTCCCGACGATCAGATTCAGAGGAAAAAACGAAAGATCCAAGGGATGCTGAAATCTATGCAGGTTCAGCCGGATTATATAGCAGATCGGCAGTTTTACCGGACCCTTTTTCGCCATAACCCATATGGCCATCCGGTGGAAGGGAGCATAGAATCACTGGCCCGCATGAACAGGAAATCGGTTACCGATTTTTACCGGAAATTCCTTAAGCCAAACAATGCCGTTCTGGCAATCGTGGGCGAGGTCACCAGGGAGGAAGTGAGATCGAAAATCCTTTCCCGGCTGGAGCAATGGTCGGCAGGCGAATCTCTTCCCAAAGCGGATTTCAAGGAGATCTTCGAGGAAAAAAGAGATTCAGTCCTTACTGACAAACCGGTTGCACAGGCCAACATCGTCATGGGTCATGGCGGGGTCGAACGAAAAAATGAAGATTATTACAAAATCCAGGTTATGAACCAGATATTCGGCGGCAGTGGTTTCACGTCGCGGCTGTTCCGCGAGGTCCGTGTACAAAAGGGCCTGGCCTATTCCGTGGGAAGTGCTTTTATTTCCAGGAAATATTCCGGTTCAATGCAGGTTACCATGCAGACCCAAAACAGCTCGGCAAAAGAGGCCATGGATATTGTCATGGAAGTAATCAAGGAGATGCAGGAAACTCTCCCCACCGACCAGGAAATGGAGACCGCACGGCAATATCTTATCGGCAGTTTTCCAATGAGGTTCGATTCCCAGGCAGAACTGGCAAGCTATCTGGTTCAGATCGAGTATTACGATCTTGGGCTCGATTATTTTAAAAAATATCCAGGATATATCCAGGCTGTATCGGGGAATGATGTACTGCAAGCCGCCAGGACTTACCTGAAGTCCGGTGATGTAATTTCGAGTATCGTGGCCGATCTGGAGAAGACAGATTTGGACCAATAGTTTCCACCTTGACCCCAAAAAATGCGGAGAGTCTATCGCACGCAGCATCATCCGTGTTTGATGAGCTACGAACCATTAAAGCATGGCTTGTTGAACATCACGGATGATGACACAGCTTGTGCGCTTTTTGTCAATAGATCTCCCTCCCCTGATAGCTAGTGTTAATTTTCTCTGTATGCCCTTTCTCTCGCTAAAGCTGTCGTTACGGTACTGGCCATAATAAAATTACTGTCGAAGGGAGAGTTGTCTTTTTTCAGTTCTCCAGTAACGTAAACGGAATCGCCAACTTTTAATTGTTGGTATCCCTTTTCATCCAGTGGATTATAAGGCAATTCCGTGGTGTCGATAATTACTTTTCTTGAACCCAGGTTCATCGTAAATCGACGGTTATCTATGCTGACGACGATTCCACTCAGTTGAAATACCCGATCCTGCTCTACCGCAGGTTGGAATATATCATCTCCGTCTTCACTAAAGAAATAGGTGTTCAAATCCTCGACGTATATATTATCGGCTACAACAATTGATTTTTTCCGCTGATCATCTTCAACTCTACCATTAACCCTTACTTTATCTCCTAATTCAATTGGATGATCAGCCTTATACCATTTCCAGTCATTCATCTGAACCCAGACGAAACCTGAGCCATAGTCAAGTTCGAAACCGGTTGTAGCTGTTTCCACGACAGTTCCCTGAATGCTAATCCAACTGTTATCATCTTTTTTCTCTAAATTTTGGGCCATTAGAGAAAATACCGGTAGGAATATAAGGACGGTCATACAAAGTGTTCGTAGAATGTTCATAAGTACCTCCTTTTTTAATTGAAAAAGACAATACGACGAAGCTGCTGAGATTCATCGCATTTTATCCTTCGGTTTCCTCAATATATTAAGACGAAAAAGGTAATTGATGTGCTTGTCAGTTTTTCACTTTAACTGTTATTCGCAATTACTATGCCAATAGAGATTTTTATAGAAATTGATATTTGGGATGACTTCGGGATTGTTTTCGCAAGGCAAGTTCCGGAATGGCCGGATCCTGTCTTGAAAAATAAGACAAAGATACGGATTGATAAATGTGCTTCACCCGCCTGTTGACAATTTTCGGCGAAACTATCTCAACACCTCCTTTATTCAGCTAAAAATCCCATTAAAGACTTCCTGTACTTTTCCTTCCTATTACCTTTTTTCGATCCATTAGAATATTTCGGACAAACTGGAAGACATTTTGCAAAATATCCTCATATAACAACGGTTATTTCTGATCTGTTAAAACCATCCGGCAGCATTACAAGAGTCATCAGTATGTTTTCTGATACCGAAACCCTCTTTAGCGACACATCATAACACAGCAGTAAGAGTATAAAATGCGCTTCAGAGAAAATCTCGAAACACAGAAGGAGGAATATGATATGTTTTTAAGAAATCACATCGAATTGAAGAAATATAAACGCATCGGCATA
>JBARUR010000083.1:0-18933 GCA_049645845.1 Desulforhopalus sp.
ACATAGGAGAGTGCGATGAAGTCACGAAAAAACACTACCCAGTTACAGCCCTGGCCGGCCTTGCCGACAACGTCAAAATCACTATGCGGAAAAATCTCAACGCTGACGCAATGTTCGCCGTCATCCGAAGGGATTTTGACCAAATTGCCGATCATCGGGCCTCCAACAAAAAGATCCCATTGGTTGATGCCCTGATGAGCGGTTTTGCAATGTTTTCCCTCAAAGATCAGTCCCTGCTGGCATTTGACGAGCGGCGCTGTGAGGAACCGGAGAGCCTTCACGGCGTTTACGGAGTTCGGGTTATCCCCTTCGATAGCCAAATGCGTACCACCCTTGATGGCGTCAATCCCGACTCTCTGCACCTGTCTTTCCGCACTCTGTTCAACTATGCCCTGCGAGATAAGGCCCTGGAAAAACTTGTTTGGCTTGATGGTCATTACCTGCTGGCTCTTGACGGTACAGGAATCTACTCTTCGGCAAAGGTCAGTTCTCCTTACTGCATGAAAAAGGTCAAAAGAAAATGGAAAAGTCGAATATTACCAGCAGATGCTTGGCGCAGCCATTGTCCATCCCGACCAACGGGCCGTACTCCCAGTTTGCCCGGAAATGATCATCATGCAGGATGGCAGTACCAAGCAGGATTGCGAGAGAAATGCCACCGGTCGTTTTCTCGTCAAATTCCGCCAGGATCATCCGCATCTGAAATGTGTGGTGATCGAAGATGGGCTCAGTGCCAACGGCCCGCATATCACTGATTTGATCGACCACAATATGCGCTTTATCCTTGGGGCAAAACCCGGTGACCACGCCCATTTGTTTACCCAACTGGCCCGGGCCATTGAGGACGGTGAAGCGACTGAATTTTCCCAAACCCGCCAGGGCGAGGAAGGAATCACCCATGCATACCGTTTTGTAAATGGCGTCTCACTCAATAAATCGAAACGGGGTCTTCTTGTCAATGTCCTTGAGTACTGGCAGTCCGACAGTAAGGGGAAAGAGATAAAGTTCAGTTGGGTTACCGATTTCCCCCTCACGACCGAAAGCGTGTACCAGATTATGCGCGCTGGTCGCGCCCGCTGGCGGATAGAAAATCAGGTGTTCAATACCTTGAAAAATCAAGGGTACAACCTCGAACATAACTTTGGGTTGGGCGAAAAGCATCTCTCGGCCGTATTTAATCACTTGATGATGCTTGCATTTTTGATAGACCAGATACAGCAGCTCTGTTGTCCGCTCTTTCAGGCCGCCTGGCTGAGATGCAAGAGGGAAAAAAGTCTATGGCAGATCATCAGAAGCTATTTCGACCTGTTTGTCATGCCATCAATGGAGGTGATCCTGCAGTCGATCATTGCCGGAGTTAGAATCGTTTTCCGCTGACGTTTAAGTAGGCGGTAAAGCAGGCTGATATCAAAGAACGAATCTCAACCGGAAACTTGCCCGGAAGGGCGAAAGGTCATAGTATGCCTTTACGACATGGTTTTTTAGCGATTTTTTGTGTTTTTTGCCGGTAGCGTTTCCATTGTCACGGCGGGAGTACTGGATACAGCCTCTGACGGCCAACTTTTTTGATTAAGGCGCTGAAATGAAGATGTGATCGTTGGCTATTGGGCATTTACTCCATCATAATGGGAACGCCTGAGATTTATATAACCCCAGGATAATTCTGCTTTAATTTACTTATAGTTGTTCCAATGAGAGAAAAGAAGTTGATTAGAATGTAATTTAAGGAAATGCGCCTATCCCAGTTACGAATGACCTTCCTAAACGTACCCCAAGCTGAAGCTCTGAGCCATTTTCTCAATTAATGTGGGTCCGGTGTCATCATTGCGGGCTGTTACAGCTACCCGATTAGACTTTTCATCGTACATTTTTAATTGCTTCAGTCAAAACAGAGGTCAAACAAAAAAAATAGGCCTGTTGTTGTTCAAGCAGCTCAAACTCATTAAACCATGCATCGGCCTCCTCTGCCGTTATCTCATGTTTACACTCTACAAAGGGACGAATCACTCGAGCAGCCCAATAGCTGAAGCTGTTTCTATGGTACGAACGGTTTAGAAAAGACACTGGCATTTGACGAAGCGGCTCCAAGCCGACATTCCGCAATTTTACTCCAAGGATGGCGGGCAGATCGAGGGTGGTGCTGTGAGTCTCCCAAGCCGAGAGAATCCGCTGCATCCGCTCCACTTGATGAGAGTGCCAAACCGCAGTACGCCAGTCCGTCGACAGGATAATGCACCGCCCCCCAGGGCGTAAAACACGTTGGACCTCGTGCAAGGCTGTATCTAACTGATCAATATATTCAAAAACCTGTATGCCATAGACTGCATCAAAGGTGCCGTTCTCGTAAGGCAGTTCGCTGGCGTCTCCTACCCGGCAATTAACCCATTCCATATCAGCGCAATGGCTTTTTGCTGTGGCGATCTGGTCAGCGCTATAGTCGATTGCGCACACGCACCCAGTTGGGCCAACACACCGAGCCACCTCATATGCATAGAACCCTCCACACAGCCAACCTCCAAGACCAGCTCGCCAGTTTGAGGCTGCATTACATCAATCACCATACCCCTGCGGACTGCCTGGTCGTGGCATTGAGCCACTGAGCGCTGGATACACGCCATGTCATCAACGAATTTGAGCGAATTCATGTCTAATACCTCGTTCTTTCAGGAAACGTTACCCTCGATATTTAAATAATATAGAGTCTTGTTTTCACCATGATTAAGGGCAGATTCATCGAGTTAGGACGACCAATTACCCGACCGCCCCCTCGCAGATCCTGCGCGCGGTGTTCCCGCCCAAGGCTCCTCAGTAATGCTCGCTTTGTACAAGAGCATTCTCATGTTTTCTTTGCTATTCCCCTCAGTGAGGTTTTGAATGCTCCCCCAGCCAGTCATTGCCGTAGCATTGCAATGTCATCTTTATTTGGCTTTTTTGATGCCGTCCATCTGTCATTCAGTAAGTATTCCAGTCTCAAACTGCGCAAGATTGTTCCAGGCTTCAGCAACAATCTTCAAGATCCACCAGGCAAGTAGGAGTAATAATAGCGACCTGAATGGAAATTTATAACAGAATCGTCTTTCCATTTGCCATCCAATCCGTAGCACCCAGTGGAAAATATAAAAAAGAAGAAGGAGGAGGAAAGTAGATGGGGGTAATAACGATTAACCGCGAACGATGCCGAAAGGACAACATCTGTATGGCTGTATGCCCAATGGACCTTTTTCGGGAAGGAAGTTCTGGTTTTCCTGAAACGATACCAGAGGCACAAAATGACTGCATTGATTGTGGTCACTGCCAGGCAGCCTGTCCTCACGAGGCGTTGACCCTGATGGATGATTTTCATCATGAATGTGCACAGGTCGTCACCACTCAAACATTGAATTGGGAAACTGTTGAGAATCTAGTTAAAGGACGACGCTCCATTCGCAAATATAGGGACGAACCAATTCCCCGCGCAACCCTTGACCGGTTGTTTGATATGGTTCGTTGGGCTCCGACTGCACGCAATGTTCAACCCGTTAACTGGACCATGGTCGAAGATAGACAGCAGGTCCGGGTATTGGCAGGCATGGTTGTGGAATGGATGCAAGGAAAGGATCTCTATCCGGGCTTGGAAACCGCCTGGGAGAAAGGCCGCGATCTGATATTACGCGATGCGCCCCACCTGGCCATTGCCCACGCCCCAGTCCATGGGCTGTCACCCGCAATCGACTGCACCATTGCCGTGACTACTCTTGAACTTGCCGCTAGTGCTTTGGGGTTTGGAGGCTGCTGGGCCGGAATCTTTATGGCAGCTGCAAATGACTACGCACCGCTGATCGAATTACTGCAGTTGCCCGAGGACCATAATGTTTACGGGGCATTGATGCTTGGATACCCCCACTTACGTTATCAGCGTATTCCACAACGGAAAAAGGCCGGGATCAGTTGGTTTAAGAACGATCCAGTATCGTAATTAATGAATAGGGGGGGGCTCCCCCTTTCATTACGGAAAAGAATCAACAATTAAAATGAGAATTATACTGACAGGACTTTTGCGCGAATTTGGCGCTCGATTCATCGACGGTTGTATGTGGGCGTCTCACATTCAGCTAGACGGCAAGCTGGTCACCGGCCAGAATCCTGTCTCAAGTGCAAAGGCGGCTGAGGCGGCTATCCGCCTTCTCGAGCAAAAATAGAAAAGGAGAATACCCCATGCCCTTTGTTAACATCAAGATCACCAGGGACGGCGCCACCAGCGAGCAGAAAGCGATACTCATCGAGGGGGTCACAAATCTTCTACGCGATACTCTGGGAAAAAACCCGGCGACAACTGTCGTCGTCATCGAGGAAGTTGCGACGGACAGCTGGGGAATCGGAGGCGAGACCGTGACCGCCCGGCGACAGCAGAGGTGTTGAGACCGCTTTCGGACGCCTGATCCATTCCCTGTAACGCCAGCAGACGCACGAGAGCTGCTACGGCTTCGTTTTTACTAAAAAAGGAGAGTTTGAAAATGTCTGAAGTAACCGTAATTGCAACCATTGTATGCAAGAGCAATGCAGCCGGCACCGTCAAACGCGAACTAGCCAAACTGATCGTGCCCACCCGAAAAGAAGAAGGGTGCATTCGTTATGTCCTGCACACTGACAACGCCAGCCCCTCAACCTTTGTTTTTTACGAAAACTGGGAGAGTGCTAAGCACCTGAAACGACATATGAATACTGATCACTTTAAGCAATTTCAAAAAGCCCTCGATGGACTCACGGAAGAAATCGTCATCCAGGAATTGACTCGGCATACATAAATAGTGAAGGTCTATGATGAAATGAGGCTCCGCGTTGGCATCGATTTTCCAGCCCTGGTCAAGCCAATGCGGATGATTTTGTGGAGACCGGATAATTAAAGATAAATCAACTGGAGGGAAAAATGGACAAGATTTTTCGCGTCAACATGACCGATCTTACTACCAAGTTGGAGGATGTTCCTCCGGACTTGGCTGGACTGGGCGGCCGCGCTTTAACCTCGACCCTGATTGCCAACGAGGTCGATCCTACCTGCAATCCTCTGGGTCCGAACAACAAGCTGATCTTCGCCCCCGGTCTGCTTTCTGGTACCGCCGCCGCTAACTCGGGGCGCATGTCTTGCGGCGCCAAGAGTCCGCTCACCGGTACCATCAAGGAGAGCAACGCCGGCGGCACTGCCGCCCAGAAGTTTGCCCGCATGGGCATCAAGGCCCTGGTCATCGAGGGCCTGCCGCAGGAAGACAAGTATTACAGTCTCAATGTTACTATCGGCGGTGTCACTATCGCTGAGGAAACCGAACTAGTAGGCAAGGGCAATTTCACTGTCATCGATCACCTTCGCGAGAAAAAGGGTAAGAATGTCGGAATAATCACCATCGGCCCTGCCGGCGAGATGAAAATGGCCTCGGCCAACATCTCGATCAAGGATCCCGACGGTAAAATCCGCAGTCATGGTCGTGGCGGCCTCGGCGCGGTGATGGGTTCGAAGAGGATCAAATACATCGCTATTGACGATGCCGGCGCATCGGGGACACAGATCGCAGATCCCAAAAAATTCAAGCAGGCGGCCCGCACTTTTGCCAAGGCTCTGCTCGATCATCCGGTCAGCGGCGAAGGGATGCCCACCTATGGCACCAATGTGTTGGTCAACATCCTCAACGAGGCGGGCGGACTCCCCACCCGGAACTTCACTTACGGCCAGTTTAATGGTCACGAGATAATTTCCGGAGAAACGATGCACGACACCATCGTCGAGCGCGGCGGCAAGCCCAAGCATGGCTGCCACGCCGGCTGCCTCATCCAGTGCTCCCAGATCTACAACGACAAAGATGGCAAGTACCTCACCTCCGGCTTTGAGTACGAGACTATCTGGGGCCTTGGCGCCAACTGCTGCATCGAGAACCTCGACGACATCGCTGAAGCCGATAACATCATGGACGACATCGGTATCGATTCCATCGAGACCGTCGTCATGTTCGGTGTCGCCATGGAAGCCGGTATCCTGAATTTTGGCGACGGAAAGGAGGTTATCCGCCTGCTAAGGGAGGAGATCGGCAAGGGTACCCCCCTTGGGCGTATTCTCGGTGGTGGCACTGGCAACGTCGGCAGAGCCTACGGCGTGACCCGCGTCCCCGTGGTCAAGAACCAGGCTATTTCAGCCTACGATCCCCGCAGCGTCAAGGGGATGGGGATAACCTACGCCACCAGCACCATGGGCGCTGACCACACCGCCGGTTACAGCGTGGTATCCAACATCCTTAACGTGGGCGGCTTCGTCGACCCGCTGAAGAAGGACGGACAGGTCGATCTCTCCCGAAAGCTGCAGATCGCCACAGCAGCCATCGACTCTACTGGCATGTGCATTTTTATCGCGTTCCCGGCCCTCGACATCCCCGAGTGTCTGCCGGCTTTGGTTGACATGCTCAACGCCTGCTACGGCATCGCGTTGAGCGGTGACGACGTCAGCGAACTGGGCAAGAAGGTCCTCAAGACCGAACATGCCTTCAACCAGGCGGCCGGCATCACCCGCGCCCACGATCGCTTGCCAGAATTCTTCAAAACAGACCCAGTGACACCTCACAATGCCGTGTGGGATTTCACCGACGAGGAAATTGACGAATTTTGGAATTTCTGAGAACAAACTCGGCAGATAAATCAAGTTGCCCGGATGTGACCCCTGGCAGGCAGTATCCGGACGATTTCCCCGCAGCAAGGTCGATTATGCGCGGCCAAGGCCGAAGTTGTACCCGTAAAGATCTGTTAGGTTATCGTGGGTGAAGTCGTCGACTCTGACTTTGATAGTTATGAGAAGGGGGCATTTTTGTCATCGACGCAAATGGGTCCGGCAAGATCCGGCCCGATGGCCAAGCAAGAACTCAGCGAATTGCAACCAGAAACAATAGGAGAATTTGACATGGAATTTCGAAAACTTGGTAAGAGTGACTTATTAGTTTCTCGTTTAGGCCTCGGCTGCATGGGCATGTCCGAGTTTTACGGCCTGCATGACGATGCGACTTCCCGAATAACAATCGACCGCGCACTAGAGCTTGGCCTTAACTTCCTCGATACCGCCGATGTCTACGGAGCCGGTCAAAACGAGGAACTGATCGGGAGGGCGATCAAGGGCCGCCGCGATCGGGTCGTCCTGGCAACCAAGTTCGGCATCGTCCGAAACGACGATGCCAGGTCGATCAATGGTTCGCCCGCCTACATCAAGACTGCGTGCGATGCGAGCTTGCGCCGTCTCGGTGTCGATACCATCGATCTCTACTATCTACACCGGATCGACCCGGAGACACCAATCGAGGAGTCTATTGGGGCCATGGCGGAGCTCGTACAGGCCGGGAAGGTTCGATACCTCGGGCTCTCCGAGGCTGGGTCGGACACGCTGCGGCGCGCCATGGCCATTCATCCGATTACGGCGCTGCAGTCGGAATATTCCCTCTGGAGCCGCGATCCAGAGGATGATGTCCTCGCCCAATGCCGAGCACTCGGCATTGGGCTGGTCGCCTACAGCCCAATGGGCCGTGGGTTCTTGACTGGATCGATCACTCGATTCGAAAACTTCGCAGCAGACGATTGGAGGCGAAGCAATCCACGCTTCCAGGGGGCCAACTTTGTAACGAACCTCGTGCTGGTCGAAGAGATCAAGCGGGTCGCCGCGAGGAAAGATTGTACTCCAGCGCAACTGGCATTGTCATGGCTTCTTGCCCAAGGTGACGACGTCTTTCCCATTCCCGGTACGCGCAATAAGTCGCGTATCGAGGAGAATTTAGGCGCTCTGACTGTCACGCTGACCCAGACGGAACTCGCCGCCATCGACCAGATTACACCCAAGGGCGTGGCGGCCGGCGAGCGCTACGCGGCGGAGGGTATGCAGCTTGTCAATAGGTGACCGGTCATTGTATCAGGTTCCGGTTGATCACTACCGAAATGGGTAAGTCGTTCCGGCCGACCCTTTGGGAGGTCCAACTATCGGCGGAATTCTGCCGGTACTACGCCGGCCATGCGGCCAAGTTCCTGGTGAGTAAACCGGTCGAGACGGGTACAACGAGAAGCTACATCAAGTACGACCCGATCAGCCTACTGCTCGGAGGCATGCCGTAGATCTTCGCTTTTTATGGCTCTGTTGCAAAAGATCTCAAAATGAGATGATACGCCTCATATCCTCAAAGAAACAGGAGACGGTTTGAATGATTTCAAATGGAAACCTTTCCAAGGTGAAATTATTTTAGGATGTGTGCGTTGGTACTATAAATATGGAATAAGCTACCGTGGTTTAGAAGAAATGATGATAGAGCGAGAATTTAATATCGATCATACAACTCTTTTTCGCTGTGTACAGTAATACGCACCTGAAATAAAAAAGCGCTTACGTTGGTACTATAAGCCAAGTTTAGGTGAAAACTGGAAGGTTGATGAAATGTATGTGAAAGTTAAAAGCACGTAGAAATATTTATTCCGGGCCATCACCAAAAGTGGGAAGACATTGGATTTCTACTTATCATCCACTCGAAAAGTTAAATATCTCAACAATCTAATCGGAGCTGATCATGGCAAATGGAAACGCCTGATCAAACCTACTTTGGGCTTCAAATCTATGAAGACGGCCTATGCTACGATTAAAAGATTTGAAGTCATGAGAATGTTTTAAAAAGGCCAGTTCGATATATGGAAAGGCGATGAAGGATTGAAAGGAGAGATCCATCTAACTGAAAGACAATTTGGTATCTATTCTGCCATATAACCGTATGTCGTCTAGGGATATTTTTATCAACTCATTGTTTTTGAAACAGAGCCGACACATGTCCGCTTATTATATTATCATTAAAAAAAATCATGATATGGGGTTTGCATAATTGCACTATGGCAATGCCTGCAAAGAACCAAAAACCTTCTTACCAAGTTAGAGGAGTCCAAAATGCTGTATAGAAACGTACCCAAAACCGGAGATAGACTCTCCAGCCTCGGCTTTGGGGCCATGCGCCTGCCGGTCAACGAAGACGGCACAATCAATGAGGACCTGGCAATAGCTCAAATGCGCAGAGCGATAGACAGCGGCGTCAATTACGTAGACACGGCCTGGCCTTATCATGGTGGCCAGAGTGAGCTGGTGGTCGGCAAAGCCCTCAAGGACGGCTATCGTGAAAAAGTGAAAATTGCCGACAAGCTTCCACCCTGGGCCGTAAAAGGCCGCGAGGATATGGACGCCATCCTCGATAAACAGCTTGAGAAGCTCGGGGTAAAAACCATCGATTACTACCTGCTGCATGCATTGGAGGGTGATTCATGGGACCGGTTAGTATCCCAGGGGGTTATCGAGTTTCTTGAAAAAGCAAAAGCAGACGGCAAAATTGTCAACATCGGTTTTTCCTTCCACGGTAGCAAAGAAGATTTCATTCGTATAATCGATGCTTACAATTGGGTGTTTTGCCAGATTCAATATAACTTCCTCGATACCCAAAACCAGGCCGGAACCGCAGGACTTAAATATGCAGCGACTAAGGGTGTCGCTGTGATAGTCATGGAACCCCTGCGCGGCGGTAATCTGGGCCGTGCGGAAGCGCCCCCTGCAGTTGGCGCAATCTGGGAGACCGCTTCCCAAAAGCGTTCTCCGGTTGAATGGGCTTTACGCTGGGTATTGAACCATCCGGAGGTGACGGTTGTGCTCTCCGGAATGAATGTGGACCAGCACATCGACCAGAATCTCACCATTGCCGGACAGGCCGAAGCCAACACTGTCACCGAAGAAGAGCTCGGCATCATATCCAAGGTGGCAGACAAGTATCGTGAGCTCATGCCGATAGGCTGTACCGGCTGTCAATACTGTATGCCCTGCCCGGCAGGGGTAAATATCCCAAGCTGTTTTGAAATATACAACACCGGCCATATGTTCGAGGAACCGCAGCAGAGAACTCAATTTGTCTATGCTGTTCAGAACGGTGGTGTCAGAGGAAATAAAACCTACGCTTCACAATGTGTGGAATGTGGCGAGTGCATGAAGCATTGTCCTCAGCACATAGAGATTCCAACTCGTCTCAGAGAGGTGGCCGAATACTGTGAGGCTGATGGTATTGTAGAGATCGTCAAATCCGCGATTACAGGTAAACTCAGCTGACCGATGATAGGAATTTGTGCACACGCCTAAAGCGGCGCTTGCACGACATAAACTACAATGAAAATTTTATATTACGATTGTTTTTCCGGCATCAGCGGCGACATGAATCTCGCAGCAATGATTGATCTGGGCGTAGACTCAAAATATCTGGTCGATGAGCTTTCCAAACTGGACATTGATGATGAATTCTCCCTTGAAGTTTCTGCAGATGCGCGCAAAGGAATTCACGGAACCAGGGTGGATGTGGTACTGGAAAACAAAAAACACCACCACGGTGGCCATCATCATGACCATGGACACGAGCACCATATCCACCGCAATCTCAGAGATATTGAAGAGATCATAAACGGGAGCGACCTCGACGGCGGCGTTAAAGCAACGAGCCTGGCCATTTTCCGGCGGGTGGCCGAGGCGGAGGCAAAAATCCACGGCAAACCACTTAATGAGGTCCATTTTCATGAAGTGGGAGCTACTGACTCCATAGTTGATATTGTGGGGGCAGCCATATGCTTCCATGCTCTCAATGTTGATGAGGTCTGGTGTTCACCAATTGAGCTTGGCGGCGGCTTCGTCAAATGTGCCCATGGTCTGATGCCGGTCCCCGCTCCAGCAACCCTGGAAATCCTGAATGGTATTCCAACTAGAAGGGGCGCCGTACAAAAGGAAACCACCACACCAACCGGGGCAGCCATCCTTGCCCAACTGGTTACCCGTTTCGAATCCTCTCCAGCGTTGACACCTGAGAGAACCGCTTATGGTGTTGGCCACCGCGATACAGGGATCCCCAATGTGCTGCGAGTCAATCTCGCTAACACTCTGGATTCTCCGAACCGGCTCAAGACAATTCCAGCTTGTCTGCTGGAGTGCAACATAGACGACATGACTGGCGAGATGCTTGGCGACGCCATGGACCGGCTCATGAAAGCGGGAGCTATGGATGTCCATTTCACCTCTATCGTCATGAAGAAAAATCGCCCGGCCGTAACCTTGTCTGTTTTGTGCAGTGCTGAAGAGGAAGATAAATTCAAACGGCTTGTTTTCAGGCATACCTCGACCATTGGAATAAAGACACTTCCCATCAATAAGACCGCTCTCGATATCTCTTTTGAACATCTGGAAACGCCATTGGGGCGTGTAACAATGAAAAACGCCATACTGGACGGCCAGGTCATCCGCTCAAAACCTGAACTCGAAGACTGCCGCGAACTCGCCACGCAACATATTATTACGCTCAGTGAGGTTTACTTGCAAGTTGGGAAAGTGAGGAATTCATAGCCGCAAGAAGAGTGGAATATTTCAAAAGAGATACCGCATGTAGGCAAAGCCAACATGAAACAGTTCCAGACCAAAGCCCCTTGATACATTTATTTCGTAACTCAATCGAAAGTCAGTGTTTCAACCCTGAGTCTGACAAGGACCCTTTGGCGTCTCGTGTAATACCGATTATTTGATGAAATATAAAATCCAAAAAGCAAAAATTGAGGAACTATCGATCCCTCATTCTGTATGTTAATTCCCACCAGACCCTATTTGGAGAAATTCTTATGCAACTCAATGAAAGCATAAACTGGACTGTTCTGCTGACTGCTATGGTCGCAGTTTTTTCACTGGTCAGTTGTGAGCGTCAACCGGAAGACACAACGAAGCATCCCATTCCTGAAGTTTCCACGGTGGAGGTACAACCTGAAAAAATCATGCTGACCACAGAATTACCAGGTCGCACTTCCGCCTTCCGGGTGGCGGAGATTAGACCACAGATTAGCGGTCTAATTCAGAAACGATTATTTACTGAAGGTTCTGTGGTCAAGGCAGGTCAAATACTCTATCAGATTGATTCCGCTCCTTTTCAGGCGACACTAGATACTTCCATAGCAGCGCTCGAGCGGGCGCAAGCCAGTTTGTCCGCTGTAAAATCGAGAGCCGGGCGTTATAAAAAATTGCGGTTGGATAAAGCGGTCAGCCAGCAGGACTTCGACGATGCAGCAGCCGATCTAGCCCAGATCGAAGCCGATATCCGGTATTATAAAGGGACGGTAGAGACAGCCCGTATCAATCTTAAATACACCAAAGTCATAGCACCTATCTCCGGCCGCATCGGTAAATCTAACGTGACCGATGGTGCTATCGTCACGGCATACCAACCCGTGGCCTTAGCCACCATCCAGCAATTGGACACTATTTACATTGACATGATCCAATCCACTATCGATTTATTACACCTGAAAAGTCGCCTGCAGAAAGGCTTGCTCAACCAACAGGGAGAAAACCAGAATAAGGTTAGGCTTATCCTGGAAGACGGTACTCTCTACACTCAGGAGGGAATCTTACAGTTCAGTGATATTACGGTGGATCCTACCACTGGTTCGGTTACTCTGCGAGCACTCTTCCCAAATCCGGAAGGGGTAATTTTACCTGGGATGTTTGTTCAGGCATTAATCAAGGAAGGCATCAATGAGCAAGCCATCCTTATTCCTCAACAAGGAGTGTCCCGTGATCCGAAAGGCAAGCCATATGCTTTAGTTGTCGATGCAGAAAGCAAAGCGGATTTTCGGCCGCTCACACTTGACCGTGCCATCGGCGATAGATGGCTTATTGAAACAGGTCTTACTCCCGGCGATCAGTTGATTGTAGATGGACTACTAATGTTAAGGCCGGGCACAGTGGTGAAAGCTGCGCCTTTTGAAAAGACGAAAGCAGAGCAAAATCCAATGACCAGCCTCAATGCAGCGTCCCCAAAAAACAGTAAGGAAGGCGTGTGATGTTATCAAAATTCTTTTTAGACCGGCCGGTCTTTGCCTGGGTTATCGCCATTGTCATGATGACTGCAGGTGGACTGGCTATCTACAACCTGCCCATCTCACAGTATCCGCCTATTGCACCACCCGCCATTGCGATTGATTCGTTTTTTCCTGGGGCCTCAGGTGAGACAGTGGAAAATACTGTGACTCAGATCATCGAACAAAAAATGACAGGGCTAGACGATATGCTCTACCTTTCCGGCACAAGTTCGTCATCAGGTGCCTCTCGGATCGAGCTGACTTTTGCGCCGGGTACCGATCCAGATGTCGCCTGGTCAAAGGTACAAAACAAACTGCAGCTGGCTATGGCCAGTCTGCCTGATGTAGTGCAGCGCTCCGGCGTCAAGGTCAGTAAATCAACGAGAAACTACTTAATGGTTGTCGGTCTGACCTCGGAAGATGGCAGCATGGACGGTAATGATCTACGGGATTACGCCCAGTCCAATTTAGAAAAGATCCTCTCCAGAGTGCCGGGAGTTGGTGAAGTAGAGAATTTTGGCTCACAGTATGCCATGAGGATCTGGGTTAATCCCAACAAGCTGACTAGTTACAACCTGACCATGGAAGATGTCATAATGGCGCTCAGCGCCTACAACGTCGAGGTTTCCGCCGGTCAATTAGGCGGCACACCTGCTGTGGTAGGTCAGCGTCTGAACGCTGCTATCATCGTTCAGCATCTACTCCAAACTCCCGAGGAGTTTGCCACCATCCCCATCCGCACCAATATTGATGGTTCGGTGGTTCGCGTGGGGGATATCGGCCACACAGAACTAGGGACTGAACGTGACGATGTCGTAGCCAATTACAACGGAAAACCCGCAGCCGCCATGGCAATTCGCCAGGCCGCCGGCGCCAATGCGCTGGATACAGCCGATGCTGTCAGACAGAAGTTAGAAGAGATGAGCCAGTATTTTCCACCCGGCATGAAGGTGATTTATCCCTACGATACCACTCCCTTTACCAAGGTGGCTATTGACGAGGTGGTCAAGACTCTACTCGAAGCCGTCCTGTTGGTCTTTGTGGTCATGTACCTCTTTATGGGAACCTTTCGGGCTACATTAATCCCGACCATTGCCGTACCTGTCGTGTTGCTCGGGACCTTCGGGGTTTTAGGGCTGTTTGGATTTTCTATCAACATGTTGACCATGTTTGCCATGGTACTGTCAATTGGGCTTTTAGTCGATGATGCTATCGTAGTAGTGGAGAACGTCGAGCGAATCATGGCCGAGGAGGGGCTTTCGCCTCGAGAAGCCACTGCTAAATCGATGGATGAAATCACCAGCGCCCTGATCGGCATTGGCCTGGTGCTGTCTGCGGTCTTCGGTCCAATGGCGTTTTTTCCTGGGTCCACCGGGGTCATCTATCGCCAATTTTCCGTGACCGTCATCTCATCCATGCTCCTGTCAGTGGTAGTTGCTCTGGTCCTGACCCCGGTGCTGTGTGCCACAATGCTTAAACAGGTACATAAGGGGCATGAACCCTCGGATGGTGCAGTTTGGTTTCTACGACCATTTTTCCGTTTGTTCGACCGGAGTTTTTTTCGTGCCCGGGATTTGTATGTGAGACTAGTTGGCCGTGTCTTGGTAAAAAAACTGCATTACCTGTTCTTGTTTGTGTTGATTGTCGGGGCCATGGGATATTTGTTTCAGCGCATGCCTACATCCTATATTCCCGATGAAGACCAAGGTATCCTATTGGTCCAGGCCATGCTGCCGTCTGGCTCGACTCTGGAGCAGACTGAGACTGTTATGAATCAGGTGAGGGATCATTTTCTCGAGCATGAAAAGGATGGAGTCGAATCTCTCATAACAGTCGCCGGTATGAGCTTTGGTGGTGAGGGGCAAAACATGGCTCTGGGGTTTGTGAAACTCAAAGACTGGAAGTTGCGTCAGAGGCAGGATATGAAGGTCGGGGCCATCGCCGGTCGGGCCATGGAGGCTTTTGCCCAGATAAAAGGTGCCATGGTTTTTGCCTTCCCTCCACCACCTGTCATTGAGCTTGGGATGGGCACAGGGTTTGATTTGCAATTGTTGGACCGAGGTGGTTTGGGACACGAAAAATTGATGGCAGCCCGTGACCAACTCCTCGGCATGGCGAAACAGGACCCGCGTTTGGTCAGGGTCCGGCCCAACGGCATGAATGATGTTGCAGAATATCATGTCGATGTGGATTGGGACAAGGCCGGTGCTTTGGGAATCCAAATCGATTCCATCCATAACACTATTAGTACAGCCTTCGGTAGCGCCTATGTCAATGACTTCATTCAGGCAGGTCGGGTCAAAAAAGTCTATGTCCAAGCGGATGCCCCTTATCGTATGCTGCCACAGGATTTGGAAAAACTCTACCTTCGTAACAGCGTTGGCAAAATGGTTCCCTTCTCTTCTTTTGCCTCAGGCCGCTGGGTCATGGGTTCGCCTAAACTTGAGCGCTTCAACGCCTTCCCATCGATCAACATCTGGGGTGAGCCCGCTCCGGGTCACAGTTCCGGCGAGGCTATGGACGCCATCGAAGAGATGATAGCCAAACTACCGCAGGGAATCGGTTACGACTGGACCGGACTCTCCTATCAAGAGCGAATGGCTGGGTCCCAGGCACCTTTGCTCTATGCCTTTTCGATTTTCGTGGTCTTCCTCTGCCTGGCGGCCTTGTATGAGAGCTGGCCTATTCCCATGGCGATTCTGCTGACTCTACCTCTTGGTGTTATCGGAGGAGTTATTGCCTCAAGCATGCGAGGAATGCCCAATGACGTCTATTTCCAGATTGGCTTGCTGACAACTCTAGGATTGACTACCAAAAATGCGATCCTGATCGTTCAGTTCGCCAGAGCTAAGGTTGATGAAGGAGTAGGCCTCGTCGAGGCTACTCTACAAGCGGCCAAATTGCGGCTGCGGCCCATCATCATGACTTCACTTGCCTTCGGCTTCGGCATTCTGCCGCTCGCCCTGGCAGTCGGAGCTGGATCAGGGGCGCAAAGGGCTATCGGCACCGGCGTACTCGGGGGTACGGTGACCTCGACCTTTTTGGTAACACTTTTTGCACCGCTCTTTTATGTGTTGATCTATAAAGTCATGGGAAAACACCGAAAAAAGGTAACCATGAAACATACTGGTGAGAGCATTTGAAAGGAGAAAACACATGAATAGACGATTATTTATTTTATCGACCAGCATTGGCCTCATTTTGGCAGGCTGTTCACTAGCGCCGCAATATATACAACCTCAATCGCCGATTCCTAAAGAATGGCCGCAGGGTACAGCATACCCGACGACTCCGGATCTGAGCCGGCAAGAGTTTTTTCCCGACGAACAGTTGCAAAAGGTCATAGGAATGGCTCTAAAAAACAATAGAGATCTGCGTTTGGCTATCTTGAATGTGGAAAGGTCACGTGCACTATATGGTGTTCAACGGGCGGAGTTGTTTCCCGCAGTCAATGCGATCGGTGGAGGAGGGAAGGAACAATTTTCAGACGACCTAATCGGTATCGGAAGTCCAAAGACAATTGAACAATATAACCTTGATTTAGGTGTTGCTTCCTGGGAGATCGATTTTTTTGGTCGTCTACGCAGCCTGAAAGATCAAGCCCTCGAAGAGTACCTGGCCACAGATGAAGCGCGGCGGGGTGCCGAGATTACCTTGGTCTCCGAGGTAGCCACGGTTTATTTGACCCTTGCCGCAGATCGGGAAGAGCAAAAATTAGCACAGGCTACTCTGGAAAGTCAACAGGCCGCTTATGCATTGGTTCAAAAGCGATATGAAGTCGGAATCGCAACCGAGCTGGATCTAAAGCGGGCAGAAGTACCTATGGACACCGCCCGGGGAGATGTTGCTCGCTTCACACAACTGGTAGCGCAGGACCAAAATGCGCTGCAGCTTCTTGTTGGTTCGGCGATTCCGAAGAAATTGTTACCGACAGATCTGGAAAGTGTTATCCCGCCCAAGGAAATATCTCCAGGCCTCTCTTCCGAGGGACTTTTACGTCGACCAGATATTATGGCGGCGGAACATCGACTCAAAGGGTCCTATGCCTACATCGGAGCGGCCAGGGCAGCTTTCTTTCCCCGTATTTCGTTGACCACATCTTTAGGTACCGCAAGTGACGAATTATCAGGACTCTTTAGTTCAGGTTCCGGCACATGGAATTTTACACCGCGGATCATTCTTCCTATTTTCGACGCCCGTGTGTGGGCTGCGTTACGGGTCAGCAAAACCGACAGGGAAATTGTCCTGACTCAGTACGAAAAGGTAATTCAAACTGCTTTTAAGGAAGTGGCTGACGCTCTTGCAGTACAGGGAGCAATTGATCAGCAGATCGCGGCGCAACAATCTCTTGTCTCCGCGTTTGCGGTAACCTATCGTCTCGCAAATAAACTCTATATAGAAGGGGTTGACAGTTATCTCAGTGTCCTAGATGCGCAACGCTCACACTTTGCTGCGCATCAGAATATGGTGACATTGCGCCTGACCAAGCTTGTCAATCTTGTGCGCTTGTATGCTGTGTTGGGTGGTGGCGGAGGGAAATGATTTCTTAAAAAGTAGTAGGAAATGTCATTTCCCTGTTCCAGACACACTGCGTAGGTAGATGAACAAAATCACTAAAAATATGGACTATTCTATCTGACGGCACTGCTGTCTCATAGTTGATTCCATAATAAAAGTTGCGGAGAAACAGGAGGTTCTGTTTTGTCAGGTGGTTTGAGTAACTCCATCAATGCCCGCCTCTCAAAAAGATTAAGCTGCAACAGCCGAAGTATAGTGGCAAGCGATAGCACCAGTGTTGCTTTGAGTTTTAGAAACGACAAAAAAAGGTAAATGCAAAGGGCAATCCACAGTTGAGTGAGCACAGCGTTTTTGGATGTGCCAAGGAATGTTTTGACCTTCAAATTCTGCTTGATCCACTTGAAAAACAACTCTATCTGCCATCGTTCCTCGTACAACTCAGCTATGGTGGCGGCGTCAAGACGAAAAGAGTTGGTGAGAAAATGATACACTTTTTCAGTTTCAGGATCCCTATATGTTGCTAGCCGGATCCTCTTGTCGGACTCTACATTGTCGATTTTGCTGTTTCGCCATTTACCCAGGTGTTTGACATCTGCATTGCGCTTGAGCTGGATGACAAAGGTAATCTTTCTTTTAGTCAGTGTTTGGTACCAGGAGTAGTCGTTATAACCTCTATCGAAAACAACAGGACCCTGGCTGTAGCGTTAAAGCCTTGGCCCACAGCATTTCATGGCTTTTGGCATTACTCAGGTTCATGATGGTCGGTAAATTACCATCAGCATCAAGGCCGAAGTGCACTTTGATGGCACCCATGGTTTTTCTAAACTCAGCCCAAGGAAAGACCTTGAGACACAAGTCTGTCGTGGTAGCATCAAGCAGGTAGATCTTGCCTTTGAATGAAAATTGGTGTCTTGGTGCGTCCATTTTGCATTTCATCGAGAGCTGAAAGAAGAACCTTTTGTACATTTGATATGGTTGCTGTTCGTTTACCCTGGCCAAAGTTGCTCTGCTGGATTGCTTTATGGCCAGGTGATACACAATTCTGTGAATATGGGCTTTGCTCAGGTGGCCACTCACGGGATCAATCGTGGAGAGAGGGCCCTAAAGTACCTCTTTCTCAGGCAAAAGGGCCGGGTTTATGGTCGAACCGCAATGCAGTAACTGGCAGTAAGAAGGCCTCCGGACTTTTGAACAGAATGCGTCCATCGACGCAGTAGCTCGATCAGGAGATCGCTGTCCAACTCTGTTGTATGTTTATCCCCTTTCCCCTCTTGGCTGATAAAGGCCGTATCGGCAACTATTAGCCCGACGTCCCCCTCTGTGAGCTCAACACTCAGATCAATGAGATGTTGACTCGGAGCACCATCGTCAGTAGACATTCCCTCAACTGTATCACGTTGAAAATTCCATTCGATCCCGGCCATGGATTCCACTTCATTCCGCCCACCTATTCCATTTGATCACTTCGTACCAACCAGTTTTTTATCTCGAAGGGCCCAATTTTCACGGTTTAAACAT
>JBARUR010000084.1:0-5300 GCA_049645845.1 Desulforhopalus sp.
ATTGCTTAAGGAGGAGCATAGCTGTTCTATAAGTTTTTTCATGGTCTGATTTCCTCTCGCTTGATTTCGAGAATACGTTTACCTGGATGAATTGTGGTTGCTGAATCGATGGTGAGGACCAGCTCCAATTTGAGTTTCGCCAGGAGCGTGGCCATCCTTTGCGAAACCTGACGGAGCAGGACATCTCCGTTGCCCGGAATGGAGACAAGGCGGAGGTGAAGCGTTTCATTTCCCCTTTCCGCAGTCAGAACCGCCCGAAAATCGAGCAAGCCGGGCAGCGGAAAAAGAAGTTCGTCCAAATTCTGCAGGGCCAGCTGGCTGCCATTGCCTGAAGTGTAAACCTGGTTAATCCGGCCAAAGATCCGATCGAGCCGACGAATATTGCTGCCGCAGGGGCATGGTTCGGGCAGCAAACGGCCATGATCACCGGTGCGATATCGGATAAGCGGCATGCCGTTGCGGGTGATAGTAGTAACGACGATTTCCCCCCACTGACCAATGGCGAGAGGATTGGTGGTCTTTGGATCGATGATTTCAAACAGAAGATCCGCCTCCCGCAAATGCATACCGCAACGGGCGCCGCAGTCGACCCCGCCGCCGAGGCCTGTCTCCACTGTGCCGTAATGACTGAAGACCTCGCAGGCCAGCGATTCGGCCAGTTGGCTGCTGAGACTCTTGGGGATGTAATCCGAGCAAAGCAATACCGAGCGGATAGGCCCGAGCTGCAGCTTAAGGCTTGCAGCCATCCGGGCAATGGCCAGGAGCTGGACCGGAAAACCGACCAGGACATCGGGTTGCAGTTCATGCAATGTGCGTGCGGCTTGGGCGGGGTTGTCGACAAGACCGAGGATGGCGCAGGATACCTTCATCCGTTCCAGAGCCCGGGCCAGCATGTGGCCGGTGGAGTCCGGGGTGGCACCCGGCAGCAGAATCGCTACCGTCTGTCCGGGGTCAACCAAAGACTGCATTCCGTGATAGAAAAAATCCAATGTTTGTTGCAAATCCGCATCTGTAAAATGCAGCCTTTTCGGATTACCGGTGGTTCCGGAACTCTGCAAGGTGATGATCCGGGCCACCTCATCCTGGCTGACACAAACCATCTGCGACCCTTGGGAAAGCAGGTCGTCTTCGCAAGTGAGAGGCAGGTCGGTCAGGTTTTCCATCCCCTTGATCGTGGTGACTCCGGCATCGGTAAGAGTGCGTCGATAATAGGCGGACCGCTCCCGGCAGAAATCAATAAGGCTGCGCAACCGTTCGGCCTGGTAACTCTCGATCTCGGACCGTGACAGTGGTGACAATGAGTTGAAAGATCGACCGATACTTCTGCCGATCATGGCTTCCAGGGAGGTAATATTCATTGTTGTCCCACTTGGCGATAAAGAGTTTTGCCCAGCGTAGAACTCAGGTTGTAGGCGCAAAACGGAATAAGGCCGCCCTCCGGGGAAACCACATGAATACAACAGCCCCGCAAGCGTTCCAGGTCCAGGGTCCATGCATCCTGAAAAGCCATGGCCGAAATCGAAAAGATGTGGGTTCGTGCCCGGGCCAGAAAACGATCCAGATCTCCTTCTACCTGTGGTTGTTTTCCTGCCAGGTGTGAAGGTTCGGCTGCAATTGGAATCTGGGGCATCAAGGGAAGCGACCACTGCCTTGCGGTGAAGGCTACACTCTTTTCCCTCCCTTCCAACGCTGAGGGAATCACCGCCTGGGGTTCGCCGCTCGAACAGCAGGCCGTCTTCCCATGGCCAAGAGAGAGAAGTGTGTTGTTTTCCTTGATCAGAAAATTGCCATGAAACGAACAAAGGGCGTGTTCGCAGGCTGGGGGAGAAAAGTTTTCGGCGGTAATGGCGCCTTCGCTCTGTTCTTCAAGTAACTGCAGGACTTCGGGCAGAGTCAGACGGTCCTCGTCTGCCGGGTCTTTATGCATACGGCCGAAATAACTGACCGGCTGGAAATGGACGCCGCGCACCGTGGGGGCAAAGCGAATGGCATAGTCGATGATTGCGCCGACCTCATGGGTATTGACACCTGGGACAAGGGTCGGTACCAGGACCACTGCCAGTCCGGCGGCTTGACAGTGCAGCAGAGCCTGTTCTTTGACTGCAGTCAGGTCACGTCCCCGCAAGGCCATATGAGTGGCGCTGCAGAGACCGTCGAACTGGAGAAATACCGAGCTCAAACCGGCTTTTTTAAGGATTCCAGCATAGTTCGGATCTTCGGCCAGGTACAGGCCGTTGGTATTCAGCTGGAGAAAGGGAAAGCCCTTGTCCCGACCCAAGGTAATGATATCAGGCAGATCGACCCGCATCGTCGGTTCGCCGCCGGACAGTTGAATATTACAGGGACCGGAAGCAGCCATGATCCGGTCATAGAGAAAACCGATCCGGCTCAGCGAGGGCTCATTATTTTTATTCTCTGTGCTTCCGGCATCGGCAAAGCAGACCGGACAGTGCAGATTGCAGCGGTTGGTGATTTCGATGAGGGCGGTGCAGGTATGTTGACCGTGCTCCGGACAGAGACCGCAGTCAAAGGGACAACCCTGATCGACCATGGTGAAACTTAGTCGCGGTAATGAGGGTTTTTTCGGTCGCAGCCAGGTAGAAAACTCAACCGGTCCACGCCAGATCACAGTGCGATAGTTGCCGTGTTCCGGGCACTGTTTGACCAGATAAACAGCATCGCCCTGTTGTTCGCGAACGGCCGGAATCCGGCGGAAACACACCGGACAAAGACTTGCGGTCGATGACAACTGTATTGTTTGAGGATTAGTATTCACCGGCTTCTTCCCTCGGCAGGCTGGGATCTATATTACTTTCGGCGAGCAGTTGGAGGATCATCTCACGTGCCCGTACCATCATGTCGCCACAGACCTCCGGTTTTACACCGCCATGAAAGGCAATGATGTCGTCGCAGCGGATACCACCCCAGGAATCGGCGTTGCCCTTGAACCAGTCCATAAACCGGGACAGCAACAAAGGATAGCAGTTGAAAACCGTTTCTTCACCACTACCCTTGGCAGTGTAGAGAGCGATGATGCATGCTCCACCGGCTGCGACCCCGCAAAGATCGCCGGCGGCAATTCCTTCACACAGTCCGGCCATGGCCCGCACCAAGGCAACGTTTTCCACGCCCATATCATCGAGGGTCAGCTGCATCATTATCTGGCTGCAGCAAAAGCCCTGAGCCTTCAACTGCATGATGCGCAAAGAAGTATCATCCATTATAAGCACCTTTTTCGGCAATGAGTGCATAGTAACCTAGAGGAGCCGCAGCGAGGGCGCAACAAGTTTGCCGGGCGGTCTCCGTTCCCATGAACAGCTGCCAGAATTTCTCCAGGCTGCCGTGGCTGAAGATGATCTGTCCGGCTAGCTGCTTCAGCAGTTCGCTACGGTCCTGAAGCAGGTGGAGGGCGAAACCGGCCATATACAACCCTTTTTTTATTGTTGCCAGGGACCGGGCATGGGTGATGCAGCTCTTCAGGGCGGACAACTCCGGTTTCGGACCCGCTTGTTTGCGATAGATATCGCTGAGGAACAGCACCCCGCCCGGCTGGAGCACGCGATATATTTCCCGCAGGCTCTGTTCGATATCGCCGGTCAGGGAAAGGACACATTCGGCAATAACCGTCTCGAAACTCTGCGATCGACAGGGGATCGCCGTGGCCACTCCCTGAATAAAAGCAGCGGCCGGTGCCTGCCGGACTGCTTTGGCAAGTAGAATCGTGGATGGGTCCAGGCCAGTTGGCCGCAGGCCAAAATCGGTGGCCAGGACGGCTGCGGTATGACCGGCGCCGCAGCCTACATCGAGAATGGTGGAGTCGGAAACCGGCCTGCGGCAGGCAAGCAGTTCAGTGGTCAGCGTCAGACCACCCGGACGCAGTGCGCCGCCGGTGACCTGGGAGAGTTCCTCCTGTTCGTAGAGTGCCGTTGTAATCTTGCTTGTCATCTTATTTATCTTCCAGGAGCTTTTCCACTTCCAGCATCTTACCCATGGCCAGATTTTCCGGAACCAGAACCAGGCCGCACTGTGGGCAGGTCATGAGTTCGACATTGAACACCGAGTTCAGATAACTGACGTTGACCTTAGTCGGCTGCAGCGGCTGCCTGCAATCAGCGCACTGCCAGGAAGAATCTTCGATAAAAGAAAAATTACTCATGATAATTCCTCGGGAAGCTGCATTCGATGACTATAGGCATTGTGAATCACGTTACCCTTGTCTACAGGTTCATATTCCACCCAATAGGTTACCCGTACCGGTTTGTAACTGGCCAGACGGTGGTTGTTGTCCGGGTTAATCAGGTGCTTGCCGGTGTGTTCCGCATGGAAAATGACCTTTTTTATGTCATCGTCGAGGATATGGCGGCGGTCCAACAACTCAGCCACCTCCTGGCTGACGATGAGCCGGATTTTTTTACGATCGGGACCGGGACCGGCGGCCTCCCCCCAAATCTCAGCCAGCAGTTCTTCTTTAAGGCGGGCCCGGTTTTCATGGCGCCCGGAAAAGCCTGGGTTCTTTCGCTGCAGAGGATCCTCGTCTTTTGATCCTGGAAAAATATAATCAAGCAGATGAGCAACCGGTGAGCCTACAGCGGCGAGGTTATCGCGGCACATGGCGCAGTAGGCAAGACCGCCATGCTCGCTGCGTTCCGCCTTGACCTTGGCTGCTTTCTCGCCTAGGGCTGGATTGGCGGCCTGCATCAACCCACCGTAGCCGCAGCAGTCGGTCAATTCGCAGTTATAATCGTGCTCGACAATATCCAGTCCGAGCCTGGTGCAGATATTACGGACAGAAGTCCGCATGGCCTGATGGTCCCGGGCAGTGCAGGGATCGTGGATGGTCAGCGGTCGTTCCGATTTGCAGGCCGCCGCTCTGTCTGTCGGCAGTTGCAGGCCATCCAGCACCTCCCAAAGGGAAACCGTTTTTATCTCTGCGGCAAATTCCTTGAAAATTGCCAGGCAACTCGAGCAGGCGGTGATAATCGTTGGTTTGCCCAGTTTTTCATGCTCCATTTTGAAACGGGTCATGGTCTCGGCAAACAGTTCATCCTGTCCAGCCCAGTGGGCTGGAATACCGCAGCAACTGAGCTGCAAGCCGACCCCGTCCGGTAGCTGTTGTCTGAGAAAATCGTAGGTGTTTTTGACAGTCTCAGGCGCGGATCCGGCCAGCTGACAACCGGGATAAAAGAGATAGCGGCTGCTCGATCTATCCGGTTGATGACGTATGAGAGTACAGAAATCGCTGAGACTGAACTGCATATCTTCCAGGGCGAATTCATGGGCCGAGGGCGGCATGTGCTTAT
>JBARUR010000085.1:0-4687 GCA_049645845.1 Desulforhopalus sp.
TTCTTCTTGATTTACCGGAAGACAGTGCGCTGCAGCAGCCTTTAAGAGCTATTAGAGAAGCAGGAGAGCGGGCAACTGCGGTGGTAGCCGATCTTCTCACTGTAGCCCGTGGTGTAGCCAGTGTAAAAGAAGTAAGGGATGTGAACGTACTGGTCCTGGACTATCTTCAGTCACCTGAATTTATAAAACTGCAGTCCCGCCATCCACATGTTTTATTCGAACATCGACTTGCTGCGGATCTGCCTGCCATCCTGTGCTCTCCGGTTCATGTTAAAAAAAGTATCATGAATCTGGTAACGAATGCTGCTGAAGCAATAGATAATACGGGAATTGTTACCATCTCTACCAGAAAGCATACTCCGGACCCTATTTGGGCACAGGCACATGGCCTGGAACAGCGGGAATATGTTGTCCTGAGCGTTTCAGACACCGGGAGCGGGATTCCGGAAAAAGATATCGATCATATTTTCGAACCATTTTATACCAAAAAAGTAATGGGTAATCTAAGCGGTACAGGGCTTGGGCTTTCGGTAGTATGGAACACCATGCAGGATCATCAGGGTTCTGTAATGGTTTCAAGAAAGGAGGGAAACACTGTTTTTGACCTTCACTTCCCAACTACCATAGAAACGATACCCGTCGTCAACCAGCGTCTCCGCGATATGCACCTGCAGGGAAGCGGAGAGAAAATACTCGTAGTGGACGACGAGCCGCAGCAACGAAAACTTGCCGGGAGTATGCTGGAACTTTTAGGCTATACGGTTGAAAGTAAGGAATCAGGTGAAAGCGCTCTGCTATATTTGCAGAGTTATCAAGCCGATCTGGTACTGCTTGACATGTTGATGGACCCAGGCATCAATGGCCGTCAGACATATGAACAAATGCTTAAGATAAACCCTGGGCAGAAAGCGATTATAGCCAGTGGATTTTCAGAAAGTGATGAAGTAAAAGCTGCTATTGCTCTGGGAGCTGGAGGATTCCTTCAGAAACCTTACTCAATTGATCAACTTGGCCAAGCGATTAAAAGAGCACTTGAGCAATAAAAGAGGTTTTACTTAGCCATCCGAGATTTTAGATTTGTACGAGATTATCAATCTTAAAAAGGTTTGGCAGATTATTTCTGTGAAATAATATTGAAATGATCTGCCAAACAAGCTAGGATCGCCGCATTGCGAATTGATTTGTTGCATTAGCCACTTAGCCCTGAATTTTTCCAAGCGATTACCAGTTGATAAATATAGTTCTTGCTTTCTACAGCCTCGCATGGCGTCTGGTCCTTCCATTCCTGAAACGTTCACCACGGGTAAGCCTTGGTTGGCGGCAGCGAATTTTAAAAGAAGCTGCAGAAGGGCCGTTTGAACTTTGGATACAAGCAGCATCCGGTGGAGAATCACAGTTGACCGGCATGGTGTTGGACAGCCTAGCAGCATTTTTTCCAAAGAACAGGAAGTATCGAATCCTCGTTACTTCAGGCACCAGCCAGGGAGTTGAAAGTCTTAACAAGTGTTGTATAAATCACCCAGTCGACAGTATCTTTGATATCACAGTAGCCTATTTCCCCTTCGACGCACCTTACCTGATGCAAAAGGCCTTTGACCTGTTTGCTCCAAAACTTGCTATCATCCTGGAAACCGAGCTATGGCCGGGATTTTTAGTTAATGCAAAAAAGAAGAATATTCCGGTCCTTCTTATTAACGGCAGGATGTCGGAAAAAAGTTTCGGACCGTACAAGTTTTTTACCCGTTTTTTCAAAAAATACGGACCGGAAAAAGTGTTGGCAATTTCTCCGATTGACGGACAACGTTTTTCCAGGCTAGTCGGGCCGGATAAGGTCAGCCTGATAAATAACATCAAATTTGACCGGGTAGAGCCCCGGATAAATGTATCCCAACAAAATCCTATCGCTAATCTTTTACCTGACGGCAACCCTTTTGTACTGCTTGGCTCTATCCGCAGGGAAGAAGAAAAAAAGATCCTCGACACAATAATAAACCTCCTTCGGGCTCGCCCTGATATAACCATCGGCCTTTTCCCAAAGCATATCGAGCGCGCTGATGAGTGGCTCCGCCTCCTGGCAAAGGAAAATATTCCTGCAATCAAACGATCCAGCTTTCTTTCCCGCCAGCCCCAAGGATCGGTCATTGTCTGGGATGTCTTCGGCGAACTTGCCGGAGCCTATGAATCTGCCGATGCTGTCTTTGTCGGAGGTTCTCTTGAAAATTTGGGTGGCCAGAATTTTCTTGAACCGTTAGTATTCGGAGTCAGGCCGATCATCGGTCCTTATTGGAAAAATTTCGCCTGGGTAGGCCGGGATATTATCGATTGCGGACTAGTGCAGGAGGTCGCAGACGAAAATGAGCTGGTGACCGGACTACTCACGGCCCTTGATGCAGATATTTCGAGGAATCAGGTGATTAAACAGGTTCAGGACTTCTTTGAACCGCGCAAAGGGGGCACACAGCAGGTGTGCCGACAGATAATAGATATATTGGATTTTTCGGGAAAAAGATAGTATGAGCACATTACCACCTTGTTATGCCATTATTCCAGCAAGATACCAGTCCCATCGCTTCCCTGGAAAACCATTGGCCGATATTCTCGGTAAACCTATGTTCTACTGGGTTTATGAACGTGCGGCAAGTTGTCCGTTATTGAAAAAAGTCTGCCTTGCTACGGATGACCAACGTATTTATGATGCGGCAAAAAATCTCAATGTTCCGGTGGTGATGACAGATCCGAACCATCCCAGCGGTTCGGACAGGATCATGGAAGCGGCGGAGATACTCGGTTTAGAGGATGAAGCGGTCGTTGTCAATATTCAGGGTGATGAACCTGCTCTTGACCTTGAAATGCCGAAAATATTAGTCGAACCTTTTGCCGATCCGGATATTCAGGTGACAACCCTTGCCAGATTGATTGATGCCAAACAGGCTGCAAATCCCGATCGTGTTAAAGTAGTGCGATCTGAAAAAGGCTTTGCCCTCTATTTCTCAAGGGCTAAAATTCCTCATATTCGCGACATAGATCAAACTGATACCGATTACCTGTTGCACATTGGTCTTTATGCCTATCGGCTGTCTGCGCTCAAAACATTTACCTCTCTTCCACCCAGTCCTTTGGAGCAGATAGAAAAACTTGAGCAACTTCGTCTACTGGAAGCAGGTATCGGGATCTATGTTGTTCTGACCGACTACCAGGGATTTGGCGTCGATCGACCGGAGGACCTCGATTTAATAATTCCTCAGCTTCAAAAAGGCTGAGGAATCACAGTAGGAGATCCGAGGCCACCTGAATACTATGACATCGATGCAGGTGGCTTTGAAGCTTTTTGATGATCCCTTTCCAGATGAAAGTTAATCCATGATGAAGTGTCTTTGAGTTCCCAAAGCCGTGGCGGGATGAGTTGACAGTTGAGTTTTTCCGCTTCTCCATGCTTTTTCATCCTTCGGTAGGCTCTCACCCAAACACATGGTTTATCAGTATTTACCTCGCAAAACCCGTTGTTGCTCCCACCACAGGCACCGTTTCTGGTATGCTTAGGACAGCCTGATTCGGGACAGAGAAAGCCTACATGCTGAATCCCACAATCTCCGCAACCCTTACAGGAGAGCATCATCTTTTTAAATGGGTCCTCCAAAAATACCTTCAATAGCCATGATGAATTGCTCTTTTCAAGAGAACTGGAAATTTTTTTATACATCGGAGCAAGGGAGGCACGTTTGTCAAAGAAGAGGTCGTGGGCTTTACGAAGAAACAGGTAGTGGGCGCTCTCCGTCATCTTGACCTTTATGGTGTCTTTTCCAGGAAGTACTGCCTGTGCACCTGCTGTTTTTTTATAAAGATAAAAGCGACGAGGTTCGTTTTCACGAAATTCTTCAGTATACTCCTGCCAGTTATGTTCAATTTCCGTCATGCGGTCGAGGATTTTTCCAACTGTATCGAAATTGTCATGGATTCCACCAAGATGAATTCCGTTATAGCCGATACCTTTTAAAACTACTCCCAGACGTGCTGTCCGCTCAATGGCCTTTTTCATTCCTTCACTCGGAACTTCCCATTCCTGCATGACCTTATTGAAAAGCTTTTCGGTGACATGTACACCGGGAACTCTACCGGCGTGCATCGGCCTTGCTGATCGCTTGTCCAGCAGATAAAGAGAGGCTAAGGCAGGGGTATCTATTTTCTTGTCGTTTTTATACAGCAAAAGTTCTTCGTATTTATCAATATCGTACCCAAGTTGAGTGATGGCAAAGGAAGCACCTGCTTCAATTTTTCGTTCGATTTTCTTGTATTGAATCCATGCCTCGGCTTCGGTATATTTAAACGGTGAGACAGCACAACCTGTAATGAAAATGCTGGAATGGCCTGCTCGAATGAGTCGCCTGTTGAGGTCCTTCAGCATGGAAGTCAGGATCACTGAATCGAAATCAAAAACTGGTGAACCGGCTCCGCCAAATCCTTTCCCGGAATAGTCGCCTGTCAATGCCAGAATGTTTTTCATGCCCATATGGGCAAGCTGCAGAGCCCGGCTTTCCATACCTACTCGATTGGTATCCCGGCAAGTGAAGTGAACAATAACATCCATTCCCTTATCGAGGATCTCACGACCAAGCGCATCCGGGCTGAGAGCTGGATTACCGCCGGGGTTATCCGTTATGGAGACTGCAGTAATTCTTCCATCCGCATA
>JBARUR010000086.1:0-12535 GCA_049645845.1 Desulforhopalus sp.
ACTCCATTAAACCCGAGTGATCTGATAAAGCGGAAAAATTCTCCCGCTCCATCCGAATACGGGGAACCTCGCCCCAGATCCTCCTCAGGCAGGCTTGGAAAAGCTGCATCATGGATACCGAGCAGGAAGTTTCGAATGCCCAGAATCTGCAATGCCCTGTCTATTTTTGTCTGCATTTTCACCCACCCAATCCTTAGTGCCTTTCTCCTGAAAACCTGTCACTCTCCTACCCATAACACTGGAGATTCCTTAAAATTAAAATCTTAAATTCACCTCCAAGGCACTTATCCCCCTCAAAGCATGGGGACTAAGAGAGTACCCCCTTGTGGGGTGTCAGACGAAACACTACTATGGCCAGTGGAGGCAGGGTAACATTGAGTGAATGACTTTCACCATGTACTGACAGGGGAGTCGCCTCCTTGCCGCCGAAATTGCCCTGCCCGCTGCCGCCGTACATTTCCGCATCGCTGTTGAGCACTTCTTCCCAGTACCCCATCTCAGGGACACCCAGTCGATAGTTGTGCCGCGGTACCGGTGTGAAGTTACCGACACAGACAACGATGTCTTCGGGGTTTTTCCCCCGGCGAGTAAAACTGAGAATGCTCTGCTGACTGTCATTGCAGTCGATCCAGGAAAATCCCGAGGGAACATTATCTAATTCATACAGAGCAGGCTCGCCGCGCAGAAAAGTATTGAGATCGCGAACCCAGCGTTGCAATCCCTGGTGAAGAGGATATTGAAGCAAGGGCCAATCCACTCCCGAATCATGATCCCATTCAGACCACTGGCCGATCTCACAGCCCATAAAAAGTAATTTCTTGCCTGGATGGGTAAACATATACCCATACAGCAATCGCAAGTTGGCAAACTTGCGCCAGTCGTCTCCCGGCATTCTACGGATCATCGATCCTTTGCCGTGGACCACTTCGTCATGAGAAAACGGCAGCATAAAATTTTCATGAAAGGCATAGAGCAGGCTAAACGTCAGTTTATGATGGTGATAAGAACGATGGATAGGATCCTGGCCTATATAATCGAGCGTATCGTGCATCCATCCCATATTCCATTTAAAACCGAAACCGAGTCCACCCAGGTATGTCGGACGTGATACCAAGGGATAGGATGTTGATTCTTCGGCAAAAGTCATGACATCGGGATGTTCCTGATAAACCAGCTCATTGAATTTTTTCAGAAAAGCTATAGCCTCGAGGTTTTCTCTGCCGCCGTAACGATTGGGTATCCACTCATCTTCTTTACGAGAATAATCAAGGTAAAGCATAGAGGCGACGGCATCGACCCGCAAGCCGTCTATATGGTATACTTCCAGCCAGAAAAGGGCGTTGGATAACAGAAATTCCGCCACTTCCGTCCGTCCGAAATTGAAGATAAAGGTCCCCCAGTCCCTATGCTCTCCTTGGCGCGGATCGGCGTGTTCATACAGATGAGAACCATCAAAGTAGCCCAGACCGTGAGAATCACGCGGAAAATGAGCAGGGACCCAGTCAAGAATAACACCTATACCCTGCTGATGCAGAGTATCTATCAGATACTTAAAATCCTGCGGCGTACCAAAACGGCTGGTAGGAGCAAAATAGCCGATGGTCTGATAGCCCCAGGAGCCATCGAAGGGATGTTCATTGATCGGCAGTAGTTCGACATGGGTAAAGCCCATATGACCGACATATTCAGCTATTTTTTCTGCGAGTTCCCTGTAATTCAACCAGCTGCCATCCTCGCGCCGCATCCATGAACCGAGATGCAGCTCATATATCGAGATGGGGGCGGCATGGTGATGTCGTTCAGCTCTATAATCCATCCAGTCCTTGTCCTGCCAGCTATACCCTTCGTTTTCCCAGACAATCGAAGCTGTTGCAGGCCGTATTTCACTATAAAATGCATAGGGATCGGTTTTTTCAACCTGAAAATTATTAAACTTGGAGGTGATGGAATATTTGTAAAGAGCTCCTGTCCCCACTCCAGGCACAAACCCCTGCCAATAACCGGAATCCTCGATTCTTGATAATGGATTGACGGTATTGTCCCAATTATTGAAATCTCCAATAACAGAAACCTTACTGGCATTGGGTGCCCAGACGGTGAACACAGTCCCCTCCTGCTCGCCTATCTTTACGAGGTGTGCTCCGAGCTTTTCCCAGGACCTGTAATGCGTACCTTCCGAGAGCAGGTGCAGGTCAAAATCGGTTATAAGATTTTTGGAGGTTTTCATTTTTCCCTTTTAGTTTTTCTTTTTTTTATTAATTATATCAATAATACCCGCCAGAGGAATGTGAACCCAGCCAGGCCGGTTGTTCAGTTCGTATCTCAATTCATAGAAAACTTTTTCCAGCAGAAATACTTCGAGTATATCACCTGCATCAATTGTCGGCAGAAAATTTGCGCCGGCAGCTGTTTCAAAATATGCCCCTGCGAACACGCTGCTCACCCATTCATACCAGGCCCGGCCCCAGGCAACCAGTTCCGGATTCCTTTCGCCTTGTCCTACTCTGGCCAACATACCGGCCTCTGCTGCATAATGAAAAGAGCGTATCATGCCGGCAATGTCTTTTAATGATGAACCTTTACTGCGCCTTTCTGCAAGCGGCCGCAGTGGCTCACCCTCAAAATCAAGCAGGATAAAATCATTTTCCTCAGTCAGCAGGATCTGCCCCAGATGATAATCCCCATGATGCCGGATCAGGTGTCCAAGACCTTCTCCCTGATCCGCCATTTGACTGATCCTGTCAATTAAAACCGGGGCTTCGCTCAAGACCCGATCGGCGTTTTTACGCGCTTCCTCGTGCAGTTCGATTGAATTGGAGGTCAGCAGAGGGAGCGCCTCCTGGATTTGCCGAATGACCGATTCGGCAAGTTGTTCACCATAAATCCTGTTTGATTTTACCGGTTTAAATGCCGTATTTTTCTTTTCTTCCGACAGGGCAAAATGGAATTCCGCGGTCCTGCGCCCAAGGGTCCTGATGGAATCAAGATATTCACCAGTCATGGCCACAAAAGCCTCGGGCGCGGCCTCAAGAGACGCGTCCATTAGAGCCATTTCTGTCGTCGGCGCGGATGCACCTTCACTGATCCGTCTTTCCGCCTGATTATAATAGTCCTCCAGAGCTGATAAGGTGTACTCCCAGCCATCTCCTTTATTCGTGACGAATTCCTGCAGCATGCCCATCGTTGCTTCCTGTCCCGAATCGTCCGTGTATTGCAATGTACCCGCAACCCTGGCAATCGAGGTAAACTTGTTTTGCTCCGTGAGATACAGGCTCATTTCCACATCCGGATTTATACCTTTTTCCAGTTTCCTATAGAGCTTCAAAACGAAGGTATCTCCGATTATGATCGAGGTGTTACTCTGTTCGGCACCTAATTTTCGTACTGAAGTGAAACAACTGTCGGAAGTCATCAGTTCATCGAAAACCTTGGTTGGTTTTGCCTGGATAGTCCCTCCTTTTTCAGACCTGTACTGACGACCGTCACCGATGGCGGTAAAGAGAATATCATAGGAAGCCCGGTCCATAAGGGCGTCATAAAGAATCCCGTCGCCTCTCCTATTATTGACGAAAGCGAGAACACTGTCAGGTATTTCCTCTGCCAGGGTATGAGCCGGTTTGCCCTGGACGATTTTCAGGGGGACGACATAGTCTTCCTGCCGGCCGGTTTCATACTGTATTCTGATAAAGGTAATATAAAAGGAAGCTCCCAGTTTGCACCAGTCGATCATGCTGCAGGCGGTGAGTTCTCTTGCCTTGCCTCCGTACCAGCGCTGTCCGCTAAGATATCCCGGCAGGACGTCGTTGCAGAGGGTAAAAAGATACTGTGGTTCAAGCAGGGTATTCCACATCTTTTCAAGGGTAAGCTGCGGCATCTTCTGCACTTCATTGGTTCCGGCACGGACCACCTTTATCGGCTCAGCAGGGGATTCGATCCTAAACCAGTAAAAACTATGCGGCCCAAGGGTTATAAAATAAGGCAGATCGCCTATGGTGGGGAACTCGGTTCTGCCGATCATCTCAACCGGGATGTGCTCCTTGAACTCGGAAAGATCAAGCTCCGCCGGTTGGACATATCTGGAGAGATTGGCAACCACCAGGATCACTTCGCCTTTATAGCGGCGGGTAAATGCCAGAACCGCCCGGTTCTCGGGCCGGATAAATTCCATGCTGCCGCGGCCGAATGCTTTATGTTGCCTGCGCAGGGCGATCATCCGCCGCATAAACCGGAGCATTGAGGATGGATCTCGTTCCTGGGCCTCAACATTGACCGACTGATAGCCGTACACCGGATCGGTAATGATCGGCAGATAAAGCCGCGCCGAATCTGCCTTGGAGAACCCGCCGTTTCTATCCATGCTCCACTGCATGGGGGTGCGGACACCGTCCCTGTCACCTAGGAATACATTATCGCCCATACCCAGTTCATCACCGTAATAGATGACCGGCGATCCAGGCATGGAAAAAAGCAGGGAATTGAGCAGTTCCATACGGCGTCGGCTATTATCGATGAGAGGTGCCAGCCGTCGCCTGATTCCGATGTTGAGCCGCATCCGGCCGTCTTTGGCATATTCCCTGTACATATAATCGCGCTCTGCATCCGTAACCATTTCCAGGGTCAATTCGTCATGATTACGTAGAAAGAGCGCCCATTGACAATTTTTTGGAATGTCGGGGGTACGATCAATAATATCGGTAATGGGATGCCGGTCCTCCTGGCGCAGGGCCATGAACATTCTCGGCATCAGCGGAAAATGGAATGCCATATGACATTCATCGTCGTCTCCGAAATAGGGCAGAACGTCTTCAGGCCATTGATTGGCTTCCGCAAGAAGCATGCGCTCCGTATAATGCTGGTCCAGCTGCTTACGGAATTGCTTCAGGACTTCCTGGGTTTCCGGTAAATTTTCGTTATTGGTGCCTTCCTTGACGCAAAGATAGGGAACAGCATCAAGCCGCAAGCCGTCGACTCCCATATCCAGCCAGAATTTCATTACCTTGAGGACCGCCTGAACGACCTTCGGATTGTTGTGATTTAAATCGGGCTGGTGAGAAAAAAAACGATGCCAGTAATATTCTCTTGCTATGGGATCCCATGCCCAGTTGGACGGTTCGGTGTCGGTGAAAATTATCCGAGTTTCAGGAAATTTCTTGCTGGTTTCACTCCACACATAATAATCCCGGCGGGCCGAGCCTTTTTTCGCCCGTCTGGCCGCCTGGAACCAGGGATGCTGATCCGAGGTATGGTTGATCACCAGCTCGGTGATGACCTTTATCCCACGACTATGCGCCTCTCGAATGAATGTCCTGAAATCCCGCAGGCTTCCGTAACCGGGATGAATGCCTCGATAATCGGAAATATCATAGCCGTCATCTTTAAACGGGGACGGATAAAAAGGCAGAAGCCAGATAGCATTTACGCCAAGCTCCTGGATATAATCGAGTTTATCAATCAGGCCCCGAAAATCTCCGGTGCCGTCATCGTTGCCATCTTTGTAAGCTTTAACATGCAATTCATAGATAATTGCGTCTTTATACCAGAGCGACTCTCTTTTTCCTTTCATGTTTCGTTCCTATTCCTTTTACCACGTGATTAACTTTGAAGCTGACGCCGCCTGAACTGACGAGAAATGCGGGCTGGGCTACATGAAATAATCAAAATCCCGTTCAGTCCGTAATCTCCTCCGCAGCAGGAAAATCTGGGCCGGGCTTTCCGCGGGATCAAGACGAACGTAGTTTTTTCTGCCCTGCCAGAGAAAGCGATTGTCAAAGAGAAGCTCATGCACCTGGTACACTTCGTTTTCTTCGATATTAAACTCTTCGAGGGGAACCTCCAGCCATCCATCCTGAACATTGTGAGGATCGAGATTGACCGCTACCAATATGATATTATCAAGGTCCTCCGTGGATTTGCCGTAGAACAGCAGCTGTTCGTTATCCACTGGATAAAAGGCCAGGCTTTTATTTGATTTAAGGGCTTCATTCTCTTTTCGGAGTTTGTTTATCCTGGTGATGAAGGCACGTAGATTGCCGGGACTTTTCCAGTCACGCAGTTTGATTTCAAATTTTTCAGAGTTGAGATATTCTTCAGTTCCCGGCACCGCCTCATTTTCGGAAAGTTCATAACCGCTGTATATGCCGTAGCAGGAAGAGAGCGTTGCCGCAAGCACCAGCCGGGTAACAAAGGCAGGTCGACCGCCAAACTGAAGATATTCCGGCAGGATGTCAGGAGTGTTGGCGAAAAAATTAGGCCGGTAAAATTCACTGACTTCCGTCTCCACTAATTCCTGCAGGTAGCTGGTCAATTCATATTTGCTGTTGCGCCAGGTAAAGTAGGTATAGGATTGGCTGAACCCTACCTTCGCCAGCCCGTACATAACCCGGGCACGGGTGAAGGCTTCCGACAGAAAAACGATGTGGGGATAGCTTTTCCGCACTTCCTCTATAAGCCACTGCCAGAATGGCAGCGGTTTTGTATGCGGATTATCGACTCTGAAAATATGCACCCCGCGTTCAACCCAAAAAATCACCACACTTTTCAATTCATGCCAGAGCGACTGCCACTCTTTACAATCGAAGGAAATCGGATAAATATCTTCATATTTTTTTGGCGGATTCTCGGCATATTTAATTGTCCCGTCGGGTCTGTGCTTAAACCATTCGGGATGTTCATGAACATAGGGATGATCGGGAGAACATTGGAAAGCGAGATCAAGTGCTATCTCAAGCCCCTGCTGCTTGGCGCTTTCAACCAGGCGTTCGAAATCCTCAAGAGTACCCAGATCCGGGTGAACTGCTTTATGGCCACCCTCCCCGGCACCGATGGCCCACGGACTGCCGGGATCGTCAGAAGTTACCACCAGTGTGTTGTTGCGGCCTTTGCGGTTGGTCCGGCCGATGGGATGGATAGGGGGAAGATAAAGGACATCAAAACCCATCTTAACGATTTCCGGCAGGAGTTGCTCGACGTCCCTGAATGTTCCGCTTTTTTTCGGATCAGTGGTGACAGAACGTGGAAAAACCTCATACCAGGCACTAAAACCGGCAATCTCCGGTTCGACAATCACCGAAAGCGCAGGAGAAAAAATCGTCTCTCTTGCTCTTTCGGGATAACGGTGCATCATAACTGTAACATCGGCGGCCGTCGCCTTGGCTACCATATGTCCCTGTGGTTCAACCGCCCGCAACAGCGCAGCCATGGTCGAGAGCCAGTCATCGTCGGGAGAAAGTGCTCTGGGAGCGGTCGCTTCAATCATCGCCGCTCCCTCCAGCAGTTCACTCTCCACATCTTGTCCCGCCTCGAATTTCTTCACCAGATCTCTCTGCCAGGTTGCGAAGTGATCGATCCAGGCCCTGACAGTATATTGATAGATGCCGACTTGATCGACATTGAATTCAGCCATCCATAAGTCATCTACCCTATTGGACATCGGCATCTCGATCCATTCGCCCCCGGCGTGCCGATACTGCAGAACTGCCTGTAAAAGATCATGCCCGTCGGCAAAAATATAAGCCGAAACCTGCACCTTCTCACCCACTGTCCTTTTAATAGGGAAACGGCCGCAATCAATCTGGGGTTTAATTTCTTCTATCCATACTCTGGAAGCTTTTTCATTTGGAAGTTGTTGCTGAACCTGTTCCTGTTCCTGTTGCATATTCCCTCTCTTGCAATAAAAGAAATGAACCCAGGCGGCAAGAGTACCGGCACAGAACCAAAGCTTGATAACAGACAATGTTCCGTGCCGGCAGGACTATACAAGTTGTAAAATGGTCCAAGGCTCTAAAACCTCCGGGAAAGTATAATGGCATTAAAGCAGTCGATACGGCATGGCTCTTTGAGTCCATTCGCTGTCAGGATACCGCTCCTTCAGTTTACTATAGGCATCTTTTAACGGTCCTGCTTCACCGCTTAATTTATAGTTGGTTACACCCTTTAAATAGACGGCTTCCGGAGCCGATAAACTTTTCGGGTGGTCGTTCAGGATGAGGTCAAGATGCAACTTGCACTCCTCTAGATGGTCAAGATTAAAGTCGGCTTTGGCCAGTGCAAGCTCCAGGGATGGAATGAATTCTTCCGGTGAAGAAAAACCAACGGTTGACTGGTGTATTTGGCCGGCTGCATCTAAAACGATGATTCTTGGTGTCCATTTCACCATGAAATCAGACACATAAGGCTCAGCATCATTAGCAAGCCTCAGTGCAACGTATTTCTCGCTAACATAATCAGCTACCTTTTGGTCCGGATACGTAACTGCATCCATCTGCTGACATCCTATTCATTTAGGATTAAAGAAATCGAGTAGTACCCTTTTGTTTTGTTTACGAGCCCGTTCAAAAGCTTCTTTGAAGTCGGTGCTCCATTCAATATGCTGGCTCATAACCTTCCTCCTCTATATTTGAAGATTATCGATTGTCAGGAAGGGAACATATTCCACTCTAAGACTCCACAAGGAGTTTATAAGAGGTATTTTCCGAGCTGTAATATTGTTCCCTTGCCGAATAGACAGCAATTGATATGCCACTTTTTTGTTGAAACAAAAAAATTACTTGAGGGATTCACGAAGAAAGGAGCAAATATTAATTATTTGGGGGAGGTCGAAAGGATAATATCTTTATACCACGCCATAGCGCTTTCTCCGGTATTATCAGTATCCGTCATAATTGCAATGGCTCCGGCTTTTTTTGGTTCTTCACCGAAAAGACGCTTGTAATCCGAGTAGATATTTCGCTCCTCATTTACCCACTCCCCTGTGCGGGAAGGACCAGATTGAACAGCCACCATAATAGCTTGGGAAGTAAATGGATTAGGGATTGACTGCCCTTGAGGCAACTGATTTGCCCATATGTAATTTATGGCCCGGGTCTGCCAGAAAAATCGACCGGGAAAAACGACATAAACACGTGCAGCATAATCATCACCAGCTTTTATTCGTTCATCCCCGCCTGCTATGGTATCATTTATCTTCCATGACCAGCGCAGATATCTATACTCAGCCGGATTGAAGTCTATTTCTTTTACCATACCCGATGCTCCCGCATGGCTGATTGCCTGGACAACCTTACGCCCATTGTCTTCCACCAGACTATATTGTGTTTCTCCCTTGAAAATCTTGGGGCTCCATTCGCTAAGACCTTCGAGATCAAAACGACTTAGAGGCAGTTCTTTCGTTTGATCAGCAATAGCTGCAGTGACAGAGACAGTTGCAGAAATAGCCAGGATGATCAGCCCCAAAAACTTCATTTTCAAATTTTTCAAAAATATGCCCCGAAATTTCATGGATACTCCATATGTCTTTTTTAGATGTTTTTGAGTTTGAACAAAAAATTCCACCAATACGTTCTACCAGAACATGCTAAGCACTCTCATCAATTTTTTTGTCCTGCAAAACAGGACTCGTCCGTTCAGACAGGACGAATATTTTCCGGGCTCGTCATTCTCCTGCCGTTAATTCTCTCACTGCACTTGCGGATGCCCTCAATCTCCATGGCATGCAAATTGCTGTTCGATATTCGTTAAGCCTGGCATATCCTATCATCTGATGAGCTGATGACAGTCACGAATATTAAATCTTGCAACGAGAGGCACGTATGAAAAAACACGACAGAGAAAGTCTGGATTGTTCCCGCAGAGGATTTATGCAGTTCCTCGGCATAAGTGCCGGCATGGTAGGTGCTTCTCTGCTGTCTGCTCCTGCCGGAGAAACGATTGCAGCAAATACAGCCGACCAGGCTATTCCGGCGGGTGCCAGAGTTCAACTGCAGCTTAATATAAACGAAAATAACTATACTGTCCTTGTCGAACCGCGCTGGTCTCTTCTCTATGTACTTCGTGAGATTATCGGCCTCTCCGGCACCAAAATGGGTTGTGATCGTGGTGAATGCGGGGCCTGCACAGTACTGATTAACGGAGTGCCGCGTTATTCCTGTATGACGCTCGCCGTAGAAGCTGAAAACCAGGAGATAACCACGGTAGAAGGCCTTATGGAGGGGGAGGAGCTTGGCACGGTGCAGACAGCTTTTGTCGAACACGACGCTTTTCAATGCGGCTACTGTACTCCAGGCCAGATTATGGCGGTTGAAGGTCTTCTGCGGCAAAATGACGCCCCCACTGACGATGAGATCCGGCGCGGCTGCTCCGGCAATCTTTGCCGCTGTGGAGCATATAAAAATATTTTCGCTGCGGCGGATAAAGCTGCCCAGCTAAAAAAAAGCTAGAGGATACTGCATATGGCTGATAATAAAACCATCTACTATCTTGAAGGCCTTCCTGTACCGGAAACTCCTCAAAAAGGAAGTCCACCGGATTTTTGGACTAAAACGGATGTCGTCGGCAAACCGCTGCCGAGAGTCGATGCATATGAAAGGGTTAGCGGGACTGCTATTTACCCTTCCGATATACTTTTACCCAACATGCTCTACGGTGCCATTGTCCGATGTCCCCATCCACACGCCAGGGTACAGGGCATCGACGTATCCGAGGCCGAAAAATTAGTTGGTGTACGGGGGATAATCACCGGTGACTCTGATGAAGTAAAAGACATCATCTGGAAATACCAAAAAAAGCAGGTTCCTTTGATCGACCCGCACTGTCTGTTCGAAGGCGAAGCTGTGGCTGCTGTTGTGGCCGATTCCTGGTATCAGGCATTGGATGCGGTCAAGGCTATCAAAGTTGAGTATGAAATCCTGCCGTTCGTGGTTGACCATGAAAAAGCACAGGGTAATGCCGAGGTTACCCTAGGCGAACAGGGAAACGTCTTGAGCGAAGAGACATACGCGCGTGGCGATGTGGCGAAGGGATTCGCTGAAGCCGATGTGGTCCTTGAAGAGACCTACCGGACATCATGCGAGCTGCAAACGCCTTTGGAGCTCCACGGCTGCGTTGCCAACTGGGAGCGGGACCGCCTGACCATCTGGGAATCAACCCAGGGAGTCTATGCCATTCAGTCTAAAGTAGCCGAATGCCTCAAACTCCCTCTTTCCAAAGTCAGGGTCGTTGGACATTATGTTGGAGGAGGTTTCGGCAGCAAACTCACTCCTGGAAAATACAGCGTTCTCTGCGCCCTGCTCGCCAAAAAAACAGCACGACCGGTGAAATTATTTCTCACCAGGGAAGAAACTTATCTGTGCATGGGAAACCGTCCTCCTAATACTATGCACCTCAAAGCCGGGATAAAAAAAGACGGTACCCTGACCGCCCTTCAGTTTGACTGCAGCGGCCCGAGCGGAGCATATCCGGCAGGAGGAGCGCAGCTCGTGGATTGGCTGATTCGCGACTTATATCAGTGCGAAAATGTCGAGACGAAGAGTACGGATCTGTTGATAAATGCCGGTCCGGCCAGGCCTTTTAGAGCTCCCGGCCATCCCCAGGGAGCATGGGCGCTGGAACAGATGATTGATGCCCTGGCCAAAGAAATCGACATGGACCCTATAGAACTCCGGCTGAAGAATATTCCTTTAAAGAGTCAGGCCAGAGAGGGTTCCCCGCCTTATACCTCAACCGGGCTGCGTAGATGTCTGGAAGATGGGGCCAGGGATTTCGACTGGCAGGATTCAATCGATAAGACTGTAACTTTTAACAGCCAAAACCAGCATATCAAACGGGGAATCGGCATGGGTGCCTGTCTCTGGATCGTCGGAGACGGCGGTCCGCCTTCGACTGTTATTATAAAACTGTATAAGGATGGCTCGGTGAACCTCAACATGGGAGCCAGTGATATCGGTACCGGCACTAAAACGATTATGGCCCAGGTCGCAGCCGAAGAGCTTGGAGTCGATCCGCAAATCATCCAGATCGAAAACGCCGATACCGCCACAACCCAATATGCCACCCCGAGTGGAGGCAGCAAAACCGTACCGACCGAAGCACCGACGGTTCGCAATGCTGCCATTGCCCTGAAACAGGAATTACTGGCCATGGCTGCTGAAGACCTCGGAGTGGATCAGGATCAGCTGGCTTATATCGGCAATGAAATTGTCTCCACCGACGACACCTCTAAAAAGATAAAAATCACGGAAGTGAGTAAACTGAAAAAACGAGGCGAGGTTATCGGAGTCGGATACCGGGGGCCCAACATAGAAGGCAAGGTTGTGAATCCGTTTGCCGCACAATTCTGCGAGGTCGAAGTAAATATGCTCACTGGAGAAACCAAAATCCTTCGCTTTCTCGGCGCCCATGACAGCGGAAGGGTCATGAACCGGATGACCTACGACAACCAGGTCTATGGCGGCATCGTCATGGGGGTAGGCTTTGGCCTCACCGAGTTCCGCCAACTGGACGAAAACCAGACCGGCAAACTCTGCAACAAAAACTGGCATGATTATAAACTGCCGACAGCACTTGATGTGCCGGGCGACATGGTCAGCCTTCCGATCGAAATTGATGATCCCGAAAGCAATAATACCGGTGCTAAAGGTCTTGGCGAGCCGGTAACCATTCCCACTGCAGCCGCCATTGCCAATGCTCTCTGCATGGCAACCGGTGTCCGCTTTACCAGCGCGCCGGTCCTCCCCATGGCAATAATCGACAAGCTCTCCCA
>JBARUR010000087.1:0-2479 GCA_049645845.1 Desulforhopalus sp.
TTATGTCACTGTATTGTTAGTCAAAATTGATGTGGTTATTCGCAGAGACTGTTGCAGACCATCGGCGTTACGCTGCAATTTGCTCATCAGCGTTGCCCCTAGCCACATGTTATAGAGAAAATCCGCAGTTACGGCTGCATTGCTCTTTACTATTGATCCATCATCAATGCCTGCTTCAATGCACTGTGCTATTCTTTGAACGACTAGAGAAGACCCGTTCAGCAAAGCGATACGCATCGGTTCAGAAAGATCCGCCACCTCGGCACTCAATTTGACAACCAAACACTTTTGGTCAACACACGAATCAGATTGCGTTTCAATCCAGCGTTGCCAATATTCCATCAGACGGTTATAGGCAGAACTGCCTCGTAATTGAAAAATATTCTCAAGAGCAACAAGATATTCTCTGAAGTAATTACTAATAATTTCTTCACCAAACTGTTCTTTAGACTTAAAATAATAATAGAAAGAGCCCTTAGGTACTCCTGCAGATTGGAGAATTTCTGTCAATCCCACGCTAGAGAAACCTTTGCTTACAATGAGCTTATAGCCGGTATCTAAAATGTGCTGACGGGTTTCTTTGGTATCTTTCTTCATGGGAAAAACTATAACACGTAATAGACCGGTCGTCTAGAGCGGTTTGGTAATTATCTTATGAAAACACTTCCACCCATTTATTATGGATGCAATTCAGGGCGGTTAAAAGGCTCATTTTATTTTTCTATAATCTGGAAGCCGACCTTTACAGATGGTATTCTAGTGAATTTTTCCTGCAATCAGCATTGATTGCAGGAAAAAAATATCTTATGACAAAGCTGAATATGCCTTGATATAAATAAGTTCAGCTTGTTCCTGATATGAACCATCAGAGCCCTCAGCTACCACTCCTATTTTTTTATTAGTACGGGCTACCCTAATCTTTCAAAGTCGATATACATTATCACTCTCTACTACGACTGTTTTTAAGACGAAGGTCGATTGCCACGCTGATGGCTGTAACATTTACAGCTTATCTTGATATGCTCCTGCAGAGTAGGTCAACTCATAGCTGTGGGAGTAAATCTCAATAAGATTCCCGAATGGATCTTCACAGTAAACCATTCGATATGGTTTTTCCCCTGGATAATACTCCCTTACCGGCATTCTCTGTTTGCCGCCGTTTTCTACAATTTTAGCAGCCAGACCTTCAACATCCGGATCTTGTACACAGAAGTGAAACACACCAGTTTTCCAATATTCAAAATTGTTTTCACGTTGTTCTGCGTTTTTAAATTCAAAAATTTCAACGCCGATTTTGTCGCCTGTTGAAAGGTGGGCAATCTTAAAGCTTCCCCAGCCTTTACCGAAAACGTCATCGCACATTATCCCGATTGCAGAGTCATCTGATGCTATCTCAGTTGGAGGCATAATTACGTACCAACCGAGTACCTTGGTGTAGAAATCTACCGCTTTGTCAAGATCTGTCACAGATAATCCGATATGAGAAAAAGTTCTTGGATATGTCATTTAAATGCTCCTATATATTTTATTGTTGTTCAAATGTTATCGTTGGTACAGTGACACTATAGCGATAAGAAATAGAGTAACAAGAAGGCACAATTTTGTTCGACACGAACCAATTGCTTCGAATTGCCTGGATTAGCCGGTTCTAAGATCATTTTTTTTTGAGGGTTACGCGATATTATGATTAGCTGGAACGAAAAGCAGTACCACTGCCCGGTTGAAGTTTCCATGGCTCTACTGAGTGGAAAATGGAAGTCCCTGATGCTTTGGCATTTGAATGAAGGGACCAAACGTTACAACGAGTTGGAGAGAATAGTGCCGGGAGTCAGTCAGAAAATGCTGACTCAACAATTAAAGGAGTTGGAAAAAGACGGACTGATATCTCGAACTGTATATCCGGAAGTACCACCACGGGTTGAATATAGCTTGACCGAACTTGGTCAAAGCGCATTTCCAATTTTAGAGATGATGCACTCATGGGCTGTCAAACAGTTGGGGCTTATCGATCCAGAAGCATAGGTTTGTAGGGGAAACATTAAAGGGTAGCAAATCTCCTCACATTGAGCTTTTTCCTGTATCTTGGAACTTCTGATTGCCCAGATTCCTAACAACAGAAATGGAATTTGAGAGAAAAGGTCATCCATGGGTCACTTGCCTTCTCAGACCTTTCTGATCTGTGTTGTGGTAGAATTAAATAATGGCACTAAGGCCAATAACCTAAAAGTGGCCGCATCGGAGAGACGGTTTATGTTCCACAAAAAATATTGGTAAGATTAACCAGCTATGTCCAATCCAGGAATATCTGATTAACCAGGCAAATCAGCAAATTACTTTGCGTTGGCAGTGCAAAGCTTCAACGTGAACCGGGCAATAGGATTTTTGTTGTTTCGGGCGCGATAACTGAGAATCAGTTACTGTCAACTACGTTGCCTGACACTCGCCCTGAAACGATCTGCAGAAATAATCTGGAAGCATC
>JBARUR010000088.1:0-2163 GCA_049645845.1 Desulforhopalus sp.
CTAAGCAAGCGCTCTCGATGAGTGCGTGTCATATTTTTTGTATTAATTGCGACAATTCCGTCATCCTGAAATTTTTTTAAAACGGCTAAAGATTGTGCAAGTCTTTCTTGTGGAGTTGACATTTTACGGCCTATTATTAGAGAGATATGTGATTTTCATTTCTAGGTTATCAAGTTTAGTCATTTTTAGGTTATTGCGTCAAGATGTTTTTAGGTTTTCGCGTTGTTTTGTTTTTAGGTTTTCATGTTATTACTAACGCCCCCGAACAGTTTTCGACCGTCGGCCACGATGCCGGCCTTTGAAAAACTGTTCGGCCACTATAACCCGCCCGAATGACCTCAGCGTATTCACGCTTTGGCCATATCGCCTGCTTTATGGCTTTTACCAGAGCTTGTGATGGTGCAGAATACGGGCGGTGAAATATGCCAGTCGATCAATTGATGCGGTAAAACTTGATGGCGTCGTAAAAAACTCTTCATCTGCGTTGTTGTGCGCCCGCAGGATTTCTGGTTCACGCCCGGAATGACGACAGAGATGAAGAACGACGGCAGAGGAAAGATTTGGATGTCATTGGAGCAATGATGATTATTTAGTTGTAATGGTGAGTAGTTAAACTAGATTTTCAAAACATTTTCTCTTAAAGTACGCTTTAGCCGGATGAACCAGAAAAACAAACACTATGGCTGGCTGACTGATATCCATCTTGAATTTTTGACAAATAAAGAGGCGGCTGCTTTTGTTCGGTACCTTGCTCTTAAAGGGCTTGACGGCCTTTTTGTAACTGGGGATATTTCTACAGCCAACCAGATTGAAGACCATCTTCAACTGTTTGAGGAAATCTATAAGGCACCTGTTTATTTTGTCCTCGGTAATCATGATTATTATGGCGGCGAGATAGGATCCGTTCGATCAATCGTCCAAAAAGTCTGCCGGAAATCGAGATGGCTCCATTGGCTGCCAGCCTCCGGTGTTGTTCCTTTGAATAGCAACACCTGTTTGATCGGCCATGATGGATGGGCTGATGGCCGGTTCGGCAATTATAAGAGATCGAAGGTATTGCTTAACGATTACCTGAAAATTCAAAATTTGTGAGGGTTGGCGATGTCGGCCGCCTGGCTCTGTTGAACAGCTTGGGAGATCAAGCCGCTTCGTACATTCAAGAGATACTACCAATAGCCCTGAAGCAATATAACCACATTTTAGTTTTGACCCATGTTCCTCCATTCATGGAAGCGTGTTGGCATCAAGGCCAAATTTCGGCAGATGACTGGTTGCCTCATTTTTCCTGCCAGGCCGTAGGCGATGTTTTAAAAGATGTCATGACAACTGCACAAGATAAACAGATGACTGTTTTCTGCGGACATACCCATAGCAGTGGAGAATGCCGGATATTACCAAACCTTCAGGTGAAGACCGGGGGAGCGAAATATGGTGCTCCACAAATTCAGGAAGTTATTGAAATTTCAGAGTAGTATGCGAGGAATGACCTTGAATAAAGAAGGCAAGGTCGTGGCTACAGGCGGTTTTCCTGTTTTTTAAGACAAACTTTTAGATGTAAGGCACGAATGTCCCCCTCTCCCATCCATCGTTTTTTGTTTCCAACCCTCAACAAAAGATTCTTCATCCGTCTAATCCTGGTCGCACTTACCTGCTACCTGATCTTCGGCCATCTCCTCATTCCTCTACGTATAGAAGGATTGAGCATGGAGCCCACTTATCATGACGGATCCTTTTCCTTTTGCTGGCGGCCGCAGTATTTATTCTCACCGCCGGAGCGTTTTGATGTTGTAGCTGTTCGTTTTTCGGGGAGAAGGGTGATGCTGTTGAAGCGGGTTGTTGCTTTGCCGGGTGAGACGGTTGAGTTTCGGGAAGGGGAGTTGTATGTGGATGGAAACCTTATTGAGGAACCTTATGTCCATTATCGTGCCAACTGGGAACTTCCACCAAGGAAGGTAGCGCCGGGACATGTCTATGTCGTCGGTGATAATCGGGGGACTCCCCTGTCTCTCCATAAATTTGGTGAAATAAATATGAACCGTATTGTTGGAGGCGTATTGTAGATGCCCATGAGAAATAAAGTTCTATTGGTAGCAATTTTGCTCTTGGTTGGTGGTGCAATTTTCTTTTTGCCCAGTGATGAGAAAAAAATCAGGGCCAATCTGG
>JBARUR010000089.1:0-4003 GCA_049645845.1 Desulforhopalus sp.
CTCGCCGCAATAACGATGCTCAATTTGGGCATTATCAAATAACGAAAGATACCATTCCTCACCCTTGTTCCAACTGATCTCTTCGACGAAGTACCCTGGCTCTTTCAGGTCGCTCATGAAGATCTGGGGGTGTTTATTCAGATAGTTGTGCAGGGATGTAGTACCAGACTTCATCGCTCCGACAATAAACAGATTAGGTAAATGTTTCGCGGCAGAGGGCATTGTCATTATTTAGTGGTTTGTGTTTTGTTACGACAGCAGCGGATTGAAAAACTTCATCTGGAAGGCACTAACATAGTGTCAATCCGAAGTTTGCGGATTACATGCACGATTGGCTACAAAAATGCAAAGCTCAACGTTGGCCATGAGGATATTGGTCTGATCAGCTCATGGTCCCGGAACAACAGTGCCTATCTTAGCCGATCAGCACCATCGAATCAACATTTTCCTTTTATTTGGTTACCACAGATAAGCACTACAAAAAAGCAATCCCAGAGCTATCAACTCGTTTAGTTCTGTTATCGATTTAAAGGCAGTACAATCCGGTACAGACGGCAGTTCATATTGGTTACGCCGGCGTGAGAGCTACGCCTCCCAGCAACTGCTGAAAGTAGCTAAGCTTTGTGGAGAATCTCATTTTTTTTGGCGCATTGACAGAGACTGGCTCAAAAAGCTAATGGTCTGAAGTCACAAGATATACATCGATTCTTTTGTCAAAAGTCCGGTAAGAGCGATAGGATTTTAATTCGTCTATTAACATTTTGTGTATTGGACCTCGTTGATTGAATAAATCATTTTGTAAAACAAGCCATGTTCGTGCTTTATTTTTCTGAATTATTGCCTTTAGATCTTCCGGATTGTGAATTAGTGGCAAATTACTCCATATTTCACGACTCCCGCCAACAGCGGTGATATCTTGAAATCTGAATCCACGATAGTCGAAATAAACGAAATCCGTTTTTTTAAGGTAAAAATCGACGACAGGAGCACCCGAAATAACAATATCATCACCTCTAACCCGATCGTTTACATAGTCTGCTGCTTCACGATATGATAGCCTGTCGTAGTAATGATTTCGGGTTACTTGATCTACACCTAATCTAAAATTTGCTTCTTTACTACCAATGTTAAAAGGATAAGATAGCTTAAAGTCACTCCCCAATAAAATAATCAAGCAAAAAACCACCCAAAATATTTTACCACGAAAATTTTCAGGAAAAATGTAATTATTAATTACTGCAACGCTTGATAATAATAAAATAAGTATGAAAGGATATATAAAAAAGGAATACCGCGTTGAAACCTGCGCGGTATCAATCATGCTAAAAGGTAGAACAATAATAATCAAGACACCTATTGATTGTCGAAATGTATTCCATTTCAGCGAAGGTTTAAATATCAGCAATAGGCTCCCTACAACAAGAGTCACTCCAATTATAATGGTAAAAAAGGGCATGACCGCAAACCACGGCTCGACAAAACGCGCAAATATTCGAGGGTAGTTAACCAGATATTTAATAGCTGATTGAACGCTGATATGAACTGTGTCAGAAAGGATTAATTTTGTAATAAAAAATAGCCAGAAACTCGCCACGAATAAAATCCCGGCAATCAACCATCGTACGGCATTGCTTTCTCGATCCTTTGCGAATATGCCATATTTGAATGGGCTCAGGCTTAAAAGCGAAAATATTATCAGAACAGAAAAAAGCAGCTGATTAAAAAAAGCAGCAGTCCATGCCAGTATCCAACCAAAAGTAAAACTCGGAGATAAACTCCATTTTTTGACCCCAGTTATCATCATAAAGGTACTGATAACAACAATACAGAAAAACAAAGCGAATAACCACGGTTCGTCAGTTATTCTATGGAAAAGAAAATACGGAATATCTATTGGCAGGTTAGGCCCATTAGCAAAAGTTGGGAGTAATTCTTTAGGCCAGGGATCAGGTGCGCCCAATCTTCTGAAATTTATCCTTGTCAGTTGGAATGCGATGGCAGCATAGATAAATAATGCGACCCACTCCCACCTTTTAGATTTGACAAGTTGTAAAATATAAACTGCAGCAATTGTGCTTAACATAAAAATAGCACCTTTGTGCAACAGCAAACCCAATATGATGGTTATATGCAAAAAAAACCGATACTTATTCTCACGAGTATTAAATGACGAAATGATAAAAGCTAAAAACCAAAGAAATACGGCTTGAAACGGAGCGTACATCCTTGCGAATCGCGAAAATTCTATTTCCAGTGATGATATAAGAAACAGACAGCACGCAGAAATGGCAATATTTCTGCCTCCTATAAAATTGCCAATAATGTAAACTGCGGGGATCGCACAAATGTTTGCGATAACTGTAACGATACGGCCACTTAATTCAGGATTTTTTAAAAACAGCTCAATCCCAGCGGTAATGTATTGCTGTAAAATACCGCGAATATAATATCCTCCGGAGGGATATTCTGGTATTCCAGTATTAAGAATATTCATAACCGATTGCATAAAGTAATATTCATCTTCGGCTAATGGCCATCGTCCTAATGCATTAAATCTTCCCCAAACTCCTATGATGACAAAGATTGAAAGACATAAGAATAATAAATTAGATTTGCGGTTATCAAAACTCAATCTGATTCCCCTTAAAGCTCAGCTACTAAAAAATGATGCGGACATAATCGATACTATCCATTAAAGTCTCACCAGTTATTCAATGTTTTGCCAGCCGAAATCAAAGCTTTCTAACAAGCTGCACTATCTCTGCTTCCTCAAAACTTCCACTTACTACTTTGTTCCTCGCATTTTTTTTCATCACTTTGATTTTTAAGCATTAATGAATTCATGGTAACTATTCGTATATCATCAAGGATGATGTGAGTAGAACCACCGTTTTCCTGCTTTTTACAATGATTGCTTGATATGAGGAAAAAGATCTTCCATGAAATCCCTCAGCAGCGCTTCTGCTGAGGCTTTTTGATCGGGAACCAACGCTGTAGATATTCGGATCAGTGAGCTTCCTGTGTCATTTTTAGAGAGCTTATTGGCAGCTATACTCAATCTCATTTTTATATAGTTGCTACCTACAAAATCACCCGATTTATAAAAGTAATACGTTAAGGTTTGGCCATTTGTCCTGGTTGTAAGTAACTCTGCAATATCCAGGATAATTTTTTTATCTCCGGAAAACAAAGATACTTTTTTTATGGTTTTCTTGGTTTTTAGCCCTTCTCCTCCGATGCAACCTTCCGGAGCATGAAAATCCACTTTTGTGTCATAGTAATGCACTAAAGATAAAAAAATATTTTGCCCACTCCGGTTGGTGTAGGACCGATGGATTATGGCTCTGGTCTCAAGAATATCATACACCATTTCCTCTAATGGAAAATCTTTCCCTTCCCACCACTCACCGATTTGTAAAGGGATGCCCTGTAGATTTTCCAGTCCGTCATCATTTTCTTTTGAAGAATCATATTGTAAAGCTGTCACCACCGAGGCAGTTCCAACTAAGAGTAAAATAACAAGGAGATAACGAAATTTCAGGTTCGCCATTCAAGCACCTTTGCAGAAGCCAACAGTAAGATGAAACCTATAACAAAAACCAAGATTCCTGAACCGGTATGGACGAAAGTATCTGGAGAGGCTGCCTCTAATCCCCAATTATGAGAAACCAGAATAAGTATAGGGACGCGGATTACATTGGACAAGAGAGCAATGGGAACGGTAAGAAAAAACAGAATCCATTTCCTCATTGTTCCTATAGGCGCCAAATAAGCGAACACTGCACCAAGCGCCAGAAAAGCAATGAGCGAGCGCAGTCCGGAGCATGGATTACCTACGAGGAGGTGTCCTGCCGGGATATAAATATTAAAGCCTTGACCATGAACAGGAACACCGAGAGCAGAAACGACCCCTACACCTGCTTTAGCTGCGAATATTTTCAGCGGAAAAGAAATGAGGTTTATCACTGCCATTGGGAGGGGAAACATGAAAAGAAGGAAGAGC
>JBARUR010000090.1:0-4358 GCA_049645845.1 Desulforhopalus sp.
CTGATCTTGTTCTTCTGCTGGTGAAATCCCAGGCCACACTCGCTGCGGTAAAAGATGTCGCTCACCTGATATCAGATTCCTGTCCCCTGCTCTGTCTGCAGACGGGTCTTGGCAACATGGAAGTAGCCTCGAAAATTATCCCCAGGGAAAATATCCTCCTCGGTATTACTTTTATGTCCGGAACCGCACTCAGCGAAGCCAGGGTTCGTCAGGGAGGTCTGGCCAAAACGTACATCGGGGAAATTAACGGGACATTTACTAAACGGCTTGAAGACATCAATCACGTGTTCAACCGGTGTGGAATTGAAACACAGATGGTAAAAAGGATCATCGGCAGGCTCTGGTGCAAGGTAATCACCTATTCTGCCATCAATCCTGTCTCGGCCATTCTCCAGGTACCGAACGGTTCGCTCACCTCGAAAATGGAATCCATCACCCTGATGAAACGACTTCTCGATGAAGGCAGAGCTGTGGCCGACAGCTGCTCGATAGAACTCGTCTATCCCGATTTGTATGAGCTGCTCTTTGATGCTTGCGAGAAGAGTTCGAATAACCTTTCATCAATGCTGCAGGATATCCTCAATGAAGTACCAACCGAGATCGAAGCACAAAACGGAGCGATATGCCGCTATGCCGAAGAACATGGAGTGAATGTCCCTACCCATCAAACGATGGTTGAGCTGATCAGGCTGCTTGAATGTTGGAAACCAGGAGTTGAACAACAATAATTTCAGGAGCGCCATATAACTTCAAAAGAGGGAATGCTATGGCTGATTGGAATAATTTTCTTATTGCAGTGGACGAAATGGAATCTTCCCTGCGGGCAGTCCGGTATGTCGGGCAGCTTGCCGGAAGCATTGACAAGGTCTCAATCTGTCTCCTACATGTTTATCCGGTACCGCCGCCGGATTTCGAACTTAAAGGCGGGATACTGGAAAATTATCAGGCCCAGCGGGTGACCAGAGCAGAAAATATCTTCGACAGGTGTCTCGAAATACTGACTGATGCCGAGTTTAATTCGGAGACAATCCAATGCATCACTCGTATGGCAGAGGGCAAGACCATCAGTGATACTGTTCTTGAAGTGCAGCGAACTGGAAATTTCGGGACTGTGGTTACCGGCAAACGCGGGGTATCCAAAGCTGAAGAATTCCTTTTTGGTTCTATTTCCAATGCCCTTGCCAGGCACTGCAACCACTTCACAACCTGGATAGTCGGGTGAGTTATGGTAGATTGGAACAGATTTCCTCCTCATATCGTTCCCCTGTTGAAAGGCCATAATGCGACGAAAAACCTGCGCAGGCAACCGAAAATCTACGTAGACACCAGCGACTTCACTCGGATAGATTATGGTGATATCATCCATGTCGACAACAGGTACTTCCTGGTCGTCGGCTACACCAAGGAAGGACGATTCGGCATTGATGAACAGCCAAAGCAATGGGTACCCAAAGTCTATGATCTTGAATCCGGAGAAAGAAAGATCTTCAAGCTGGTTTTTCATGAAAATTTCGACCTAAAACTTGGCCCATTCACAGTAACCTGTTACCGAAGCCCCGAGAAAGAAGGCCAGGTGCTGAATCTGGTACGGGGCAATACAATGTTTATGCAGGGACGCTCGGTGCGTGATGAAGCCGGCAACCTTGTGCGGATGCTTGATATCATCAGGGGTACGCGGCTGGACACGGCGATCGGCAGGATAGACAGCGATTATGAAGGATATATGGCAAACCATGTGGAAGATATCCTTCGCTCTTTCCTCAAATCAGTTGAAGCAATTATACTGCTCCATCAACATGGCTTCAAACACGGGGATATCAGAAGAGATCACATCCTGATCGACAGCACAACAGGCCACTATCGCTGGATTGATTTCGATTACGATTTCTATCTTCCTGAACGCCCTTTCGCTCTTGATTTGATTGGTCTTGGAAATATCCTCCTCTACATCCTGGGTCGTAAGAATTTTCGGCCGGTTGATGTGCTGCAACATCCTGAAATGGGCAGAAGCGTTTTCGAGACTTTGCATATGAATGATCTGTCCCTTCTTTCACAGGACAGGGTATTTAATCTTGGTAAACTCTATCCACTATTGCCAAAATGCTTCAATGACATCCTGCTCCATTTCAGTAGCGGAACCAATGTTATGTATGATGAGGTTACTGAATTTCACGACGATTTTGCGGCGGCTATTCAGAAGGTCTATGGTTGATGCTCAGCACAGCTCATTTTTGATAGCGTCGTAAAAACGACAGTCGACAAATCCCTCTTTCATGGCTAATTTCTATACACTGAAATAAAGCTGTAGGCCAAACTGTTTTTTCACCAGTTTTTTCCATCAATCGCAGGCAACGAGAAAGGAAATTATATGAATTCACAGGACATGTTTTCAACAGCATTGCAATATGAAGAAAAAATCAGAGACTTTTATCAATCTGCTGCCGCAACAGTCGATGATGAACGGGGAAAATCGATCTTTAAGGCCCTTGCAAATGATGAACAATCTCATGTAGATTTTTTACTTTACAGCCTTGAGCAATTAAAAACGCAGCAACCTATTGATATCGCTCGACTGGTGATCTCGACTCCGACCATAAAACAGCTTGAATCAGGGCTCAATAAGCTCAAAGAAAATATCCCCATTCAGATGCTGGGGGATATAAAAGTCGTACTTGGCAGCGCGCTCAAACTCGAAAAAGAAACTTCCGCCTTTTACAGGTATGCCTGCAACAAAACGGAAGGAAATATTAAAGCCATCTTTCAAAAATTCCTTGAAATAGAAGAACGCCATGTCGATGTTGTGCAGATCGAACTGGATCACGCCCAGCACAACGGGGTATGGTTCAATTTCCTGGAAGTGGATTTAGAAGCATATTAGTGCCTTACTCCAGAAAACCTTCCATCAACAAGAAATCTGGAGAATACTTTAAAATTAGAATCTTAAAGTGACCTCCAAGGCACTTACACCCGCAAAGCACGGGCACTAGAGTCCCCTACAAAGCATGGGGACTAAACAGAGTACCCCCTTGTGGGGTGTTAGAGAAAAATTGAAAGAATATCGAACCTATTGAAAAACAGATATATTCTGAAAAATAACACAATGTTCATGAGAGATGCGGGCTAGCTTGACAGCAAAAGGCATACCGCGTAGATTGTTGCCTCGTTAACGAGTGATGTCAATTACCGGAAATTTCCTGACTCGTTTCTTAAAGAGTATTTCCAGATTAGCGTTGAAAATGTCTGACTTATTGTTGCCGCAAACGCCTTTTGAAATACCCACTGATGCAAAAATAATCGATGAAAATCATGGAAAAGGGGAAACTGTGCGAAGAATCCTATTGATAATCAGCATGTTGTCGTTTTGTTCTTTGGTGTATGCAGAGGAGGCGCCGCCGGCCAAGGTTGTTTTGGGGCAAGTGGTAAGTGAAGAGGTGTCCACAACTCAGACGGTAACCGGTCTTATTTATTATGAACGGGTAAGTGAAATTTCAACTGAAGTTGTCGGATTAGTCGAAGAGGTCAATATCAGTCAAGGTGATCATGTTGAAAAGGGCGATCCCCTGGTTCGGCTGAATACGGAAATGCTGGAAAGAGAAATTGCTCTTACCCAAACCCGTATCGAACAGATTGATCTCCGAATCAACAATACCGAAAAAAATTACCAGAGGCTGGATCGGCTGTATAAAAACTCAGGAGTAAGCGAGAAAGATTTCGATGATGCTCTCTATTCATTTCAGGATGCTGGAAAAGAAAAACAAATAATCGAAGATACTCTGGCCAAGCTGCTGATTCAAAAAAGAAGATCTATTATCAAGGCACCTTTCAGCGGGATTGTGCTGGATAAAAATGTCGATTCGGGAGCCTGGGTTCAACAGGGAAAACTGCTGGTGAGCATTGGCTCGAGCAGTGAACTCTTTGTCCGTGCACCGATCGCCGAAGATCTCATGCAGTTTATTCAACTTGGCGAACAGGTGGAAGTTATGATTAATGCCTATAACCGCCAGGTGGAGGGAGTAGTAATCGGTATTGATCCGGTGGCTGACCTGAAAACTAAAAATGTCTTTTTAAAGATCAAAATCCCGCCGATGGATTTTGTCGCCCAAAATATGTCAGCCAATGTTTTTATCCCAAGCAGTGACAAGCTGCAGCTGAGTGTCTTCAGCAGGGCTGCACTCATTAAATTTCAGGGTAAGGATTTCGTCTATACTGTTAAAGAGGGTAAAGCCTCGATCCTTCCGGTAAATATTGTTGCCTATCTTGGTCGTAAGGTCGCAGTCGATAATCCATATATTGTTCCCGGTTTGCCGGTAGTCATTGAAGGCAACGAGCGATTACGTCCTGATCAACCGGTTGTTGTT
>JBARUR010000091.1:0-18158 GCA_049645845.1 Desulforhopalus sp.
GGGTATAGTGTTGGGTAAGATAAATCTAAACCATAAAAAAGGACCCACAGAATTAACTGCAAGTCCTCGTTTTTATTACTGGTGGGCGAGGCGGGATTCGAACCCGCGACCTTCGGCTTCGGAGGCCGACACTCTATCCAGCTGAGCTACCCGCCCATGAGAAAAGATGGAATTATTTTGCTGGGCAATCCTAAACGAAAATACTTAAACAATCGAGAAAAAAATATTTTCTCGGAATTTTTACTCGTTTCTCGTCACAGCTCACCGGAAGAGCAAAATGTTTGCATTGTACTCATTTAATTATCATTCTTTATAAACTCGCAGAAATCTAAAATTTCGGATGGCTAAGCCATCATTTTTCCTGAGCAGCTTTTTCGAGATATTCCTCCCATTCCAGAGGCAACATACTTTTTTTCAGATTATTACATTCCTTGCAGCAGGGAACAAGGTTATCTTTAGTTGAACGTCCGCCTCGCGCAAGGGGAACCAAATGATCCATGGTGATGTCTTTGAAATCGAATTTTTCCCTGCAATAGTGGCAGAGCCCCGGTGCGGTTTTCTGCTGCCACCAACGTGTCTTTCGTAAGTCCCTTGCTTTGCCTCGCTCCGCTCTGATTTCTGCATCATCCGGAGCATCGAAATCAAAAAATTCTCTCGCCACTATACCAGTTCTCCGAGCAGGAGACATCGAACCATACCAATCAGATAAAGTGACCCTCCGATGACAATAAGATCGCCATCAACAGCAATCTCCTGAGCCGCAAGCAGTGCTTCATCAACTTTGCGTACGCACCGGGCTTTTTGCTTTTGGTCCTCACTGAGAATGGAATAGATGTGTTCCGGAGTGGCGGCCCGCTCTCCATCCGGCTGAGTTATGATCAATTCATCCACTAACGGGGTTATCAAGCCAAGAGTTGCCGACAAATCCTTATCGACCATTGCCCCCCATATCCCGATAAGTTTGTTGTACTTGAAATTCTTTTGTATGGTTTTCGTCAAATTCGTGACACCGTCGTTATTGTGCGCACCATCAATAAGATAACGAAGGTTCTTCATGCCAATTCTCACTTCAAGTGGCATGTATGCCAGCTCAAAGTACTCCATTCTCCCAGGCCATTTTACGTGAGCGATCCCGTCGCGAATATGTTGCTCGCTTACTTGAAAACCATATTCCCGCAAGAGATGTAATGCAGCAATTGAAAGCGAATCATTTTCCTGTTGCACAAGGCTTGAACGGCTGCAGCGGAGTCCAGTAATTTCGCAATTTGCAAAAGTATCACCACCGCTCCATATCCATGTTTTATCAGGACCTGCAACATAGTCAAATTCTTGACGAAGTGAAACAACCGGAGCGGCATTCGTCTTAGCGGCCGCTGTTATAACTGCTGCTGCTTCGGGATGTATTGCCCCTGAAACCACAGGAACTTTAGGCTTGATAATTCCCGCCTTTTCTCCGGCAATTTCTCTCAGGCTATTTCCCAGATAAGCTTCATGATCCATGCTCACACTGGTAATAACTGAGATAAGGGGCGTAACTACATTGGTGGCATCAAGTCTTCCGCCCATCCCTGTTTCCAGCAAAACCAGATCAACATTGGATTGAGCAAACCAAAGTAAGCCAAGCGCAGTGGTAAACTCAAAATAGGTAATCTGTTCCTGTCCAAGTACCTGGCATATTTTAGTACCGAGCTTTGCGAATGTTTCTTCGCTGATGTATTCGCTGCCGATTCTGAATCTTTCCCGTACACTGCTCAAATGAGGAGAGGTATACACTCCAACCCGGTAGCCTGCCAGGCAAAGTACCTCGGAGACCGCGGCACAAACAGAACCTTTGCCGTTTGTTCCGGCAACGTGGACAAACTTGAGGCCACTTTCCGGTCTATCCACTTTTTCCAGGAAAGATTGCATTGCCTCAAGCCCCAACTTGATTTTATGCATCTGCAAGGCATCGAGATGGGCCAGAACTTCTTTATATGTCATGATGATAGGAGATGGTGAAATTGTTTTTCAATTCAGCTTTATCTGTTTAAATTTTACGCCCAAACTTCAGAGAATCGTCAATTTGGCATAATCAAGATGGAGGGTTTTTAAGCCATGTCTGTCGAAGTGGATGTCAAGCGATCGCGCTTTCGAGAGTTTGGTAACCGTGCCATCACCAAAAAACGGGTGATTCACTCTACACCCAACAGAAAAATCTGTCATTTCCATTTTCTTCGATTGTTTTTTTCTACTAGGTGACGTTTTCTCCGAGGAAGAAAATGATTGCGATTGAAAACCAAAAGAATTGCCGGTACCCGATGAATTCTCGGTAACCAGTTCAAAGAGTCCACCGCTCAGTTCGCTCAAGAATGGCGACATCCCTACTCTTCGGAACTGCCTGTCCGGAGTCATAAGCTGACGGGGATAGGTCAGATACAGATATTTTTTGGCCCGGGTTGCAGCAACATACAGCAGTCGGCGCTCCTCTTCCCACTGCTCACCAAATGTTGCAGAGGCATGAGGGAAGCGGCCATCAGCTACTCCGATAACAAAAACTGCCTCAAATTCGAGGCCTTTGGATGAGTGGATTGTGGATAAGATGAGGCGATCCATCCCCTTGCCTTCCGCTCCACTTTCTTCAGGCGGATCAAGGGTTGTATCATCGATGAAACTTTGCAGATCCTCATAGCCGCCCATGATGCTCTTCAGCTGGTCAAGGTCCTTCTGGCGCTTTGGATAATCGTCCTTGTAGAGTCTTTCAAAGATAGGCTGATAATAATTAAGAGCAATTTCATAAAGTGCAGAGGGCGTCAAACTGCCTGAATGCAGATCGACAAACAGCTGCACCAGTCTTGCGTAGGCTTCTTTCCATTTCTTGCCCGGCGAATAAATTTTCAGGGCATAAAGCGTATCCGATGCACCCGCGATAGTTGCCGAAATTTTTTGAGCCGTCGCTGGACCTACCGTTTCCAACTGAAGCAGGATTCTGTTCCACGACAGGGTGTCCTGCGGATTGACAAGCACTCTCAAGAAAGCAATCATATCTTTCATATGAGCGGACTCAGTCAGTTTCAGTCCTCCCCGCTTCTCATATTCCAAATTTTCAGCGCTGAGTGCCAGTTCAAGCTTGTAAGAGTGGAAGCTCGACCTGAACAGAACGGCGATATCCTGGAGCTCGACACCTTTTGCCTGCAGACTCATGATTTTTCTAACGATGAACGAAGCCTCCTCCCTTTCATCCCTGCCGGCAAAAACCATTGGCCTCAAATCACCTTCGATGTTGCTGAAAAGCGTTTTAGTATATTTCTCAGCAGCATTTCTAATTATGTCATTGGTCAGGGACAATATCGGCTGCGTCGAACGATAATTCTCTTCTAACTTGATTATTTTGGTTTCGTGAAACACTTTAGGAAAACGCATGATATTATAGAAATCAGCGCCCCTGAAGGAATATATCGATTGGGAATCATCCCCGACAACCATCACATTATCATGGGTATGAGCAGCCAGCCGGATAATATCGGCCTGGATCAGATTGGTATCCTGGTACTCATCGACCATGATGTGGGAAAAACGTTCCGAGACGGCCTGCTGTACCTCAGGTGACTCTTCCAACAGCTTTTTCCAGTTGACGAGCAAATCGTCATAATCCATCAGGCCGTGGTCAAATTTAAACTGCTGATAATGTTTATGCAGGGTGAGGATATCTTCTAAATGATCGGACAGATGAGCAAATTGTTCCTGAACCAGGCTGTCCAGCGCGATTGACCGATTAATGGAACCGCTGATCATATTTATGACGGCACGCTTGGAGGGGAAGCGTTTATCCTTCTTGCCAAGACCTAGAGATGACTTTAACAGATTAATGATGCCCTCAGCATCGGAACGGTCAATGATGGTAAAAGAGGAGCCGAAACCAATGCGGGAACCATAGCGCCTGAGCAGCATATTCGCCACTCCATGAAAAGTGCCTCCTACCACCCTGTTGCAATTTTCATTGAGGAGTCTGCCCGCACGCCACAGCATCTCCTGACTTGATTTCCTGGTAAAGGTAAGCAGCAGAATTGCTTCTGGAGGAACACCTTTTTCAACCAGGTGAGCGACACGATATACCAGCGTCCTGGTCTTACCGCTTCCGGCACCGGCAATAACCAGCACCGGACCTTCAGTTGTAGTAACCGCTGTATACTGTGATTCATTGAGTTCCTGGAGGTTTACACCGCAGGAAGTTTCGTCGGAAGATGGGATAAATGGTTCAGTTTTCATGGCGGCTACTTTAACACAGGGCATTTGCAGCCGCAACGTCGGTTGACAAAATTGCTCCTACTGGTATAATATTGGGTTATTATTTTTTGAATCTGGTATTCGAGATTTTTGCCTGGACTCTTTCCAGTCCCCCTCAAAGCATGGGGACTAAAAGGAGTACCCCTTTGAGAAGTGCTCAGGACAGTACCCAAGCGGACGCTGGACTAAGTGACATAGTTTCAAGAGTAAGGCCCTCATTCAGCAACTCTTAATCATCATTAATTTTAAAAACCCACCATGACAACCGATACAATTGAAGCCATTCTCAACAAAGAGAATTTAGAGAAGATTTTCCCCAAAGAAAGAGCCAATGATTTTTTTGAGGCTCTGTTCGGCGATGCTGACGAAGGATCTTACGACATCGAACTGGCATATCGAGAATGCAACGGAGAAACATTGATCATAGATCTCCTTTTGCACGAACGGCCAAATCGTTGTCTCGCCTGCAACCTTACCCAAGGACTTCCTCAGGTTTTTTCCCGCCATCCGATTATTAATATCACCGGTATTGTTCGTGAGATCGATAAATTGCTGGGTGACTCTTTAAAATGCGGTGACTGGAGCCTTGGATTTACTAAGCAATACACCAGATCACTGCATGCTATCCCGATCAAAATCTCAATTGAAAGAGGTTGATGTCTCCCTCTCTACAATATAAAAAAAAAGGCCGACTTTTGAAAAAAGTCGGCCTTTTTTTCTTTATATTGGAGAAAATTTCGTAACCGTTCATCGGAACGTTCACATTTCTACTCCGTTTCTACTGCAACCCTCGAACGTCCTTCCGCTTTGGCATGGTAGAGAATATCGTCGGTACGTTCCAGCCACTGCTTCAGGGTCTCCTCCTGCTTGAGTTGCGAAAGCCCGATAGATATCCCAAGTCTGGTTTGAGGATCAGCCCATATATGGAGTTCATCTACCGCAATACATAACCTTTCCGCCAAAATTCTGGCATTGGTTAAACCTGTATTATCAAGAATGAGCAAAAATTCGTCGCCACCCATTCTGACTAGAAGATCTGTTGATCTCACAGCCTGCTTCAGTACCTGGGCAACAGATTTCAAAACATCGTCCCCCACCTGATGACCGAGATTATCATTGATCATTTTAAATTTATCCAGATCCATGGAAATCATGGAAAGAGGATGGTGATGGCGCTTGGCACTGTCTATCATACTGTGGATGCGATCTTCGAATACCCTTCTATTAGAGAGACCAGTAAGGGGATCATTGCTCGCTCGTTCGAACAGTTCTTCGTATGCAAGCCCGCGCCGCAGACATTCCGCAAGTATATCAAGGGAATGATTGATGAGATCTATTTCCTTGGCTGAAAGCTCGTGGCCTTTTTTAAGAATGAGCAGGATTCCAGCGTCATCTACTGTTTCAAAGATCCATTTATAGGCACACCGTCCATCTTTTTTGGAAACAGAACCCACAAACGGAGATTTACTTTCGATGAGTTGCTCTGCAAAAGCGATGGCTTTACGCCTAGTTGGTCCATGTCCCGAACAAAAAAGATGCCGTTTTTGGCGACTGCTGTTGTTGTAACCAATCAGTTCATGGTTGACCAGGGGCATCAACCAAACAGAATAAGCTTCAATCATTCCGGTCAAACTGAGTACTCCGGCCATCCTTGCATGCAGTTTATTTATAATATCGAGACGTTCAGACTGTTTTTTGATATTGTCGAGCTCGATCATTACCTTTTCCAGCTCGGCCTGCTGAAGGTTTGATCCAAAAAATTGAGCTTCTTGTGTAGTGATAGTCATGAGCGAATATTTCCTGATTTTAGTACGTACTGAATAAAATTTATGGTTATTATTCTTATCGACGGACTGTGTAATATCTTTACTTTTACTTCTGTATTTTTTAATCTAGCATTTTTCATGCCAATCAACATTTAGCTGCCGACAGCACATTGGGATAAAATCTTATATCACTGCTTTTACGAGTGTTGTTTTGAAAATGTAGTTTATCGGACGCATGCATTTTCGGCCTTTTTATTTTTGAACTTCATGATTCCACCGAACCGTGTCATATTATTGACAGTTTTTTCAACAAAAACTCTTTGACAATTTGATCCTCTGTAAGTACTCCTCAAAACATAGATTTTGACTTATCATCAAATACCATCACAACCGGCATAAAATGACACACATTTCCTTGGAACAGAAAATCGGTCAACTCTTTGTCTTGGGTTTTACAGGCGATTCAGTCACGCCTGAACATCCGATTGCACAAGATATAGAAAATAGAAATCTTGGCGGGGTGATTCTCTTTGATCGCAGCATCTCTTCAGCAAAAAAAACTAATAATATTATAGATAGCCATCAGTTAACTCAACTCACTCAATCCCTGCAGGAACTTGCAGATGTTCCACTTTTAGTTGCCGTTGATCAGGAAGGCGGGCAGGTCAGTCGATTTAAAAGTGACAGAGGGTTTCCGGTAACTCCTCCAGCTATAGAACTTGGCAGTTGCCCTGATCTCCAAAAAACTACTGAAAGTGCGCGACAAACAGCCATCATGCTTCGGAATGCAGGTGTTAACTTTAATCTTGCCCCGGTAGTTGATCTCAATGTCTATAACGAAAATCCAATAATCGGCAGATATGGCCGGAGTTTTTCTGCAGATCCTGTCATCGTTGCCGCCCACTCCAGTGCATGGATCAACGAACACAGACGCCGGAGAGTTCTTACCTGCCTGAAACATTTCCCCGGCCACGGCAGCTCCCGCACCGATTCCCACCTTGGTTTTGTTGATATTACAGATACATGGCAGGAAGCCGAATTATTGCCTTACCAACAGCTCATAGTTGCCGGCCAGGCAGATGCGATTATGCTTGGACATCTGTTTCATAAAAATTTTGATGAACAATATCCGGCGACATTATCCCGCCCAATTATCCAAAAACTTGTTCGGCAGCAACTCAAGTATGAAGGTGTCGTTATCACCGATGATATGCAGATGAAAGCAATAACCGGACATTATGGTCTTGCAGATGCCTGCTGCAAGGCGCTCGCAGCAGGTGCAGATCTTTTGATTATCGGCAATAATCTTGATTACGATCCGCTTATACTTTCTAAAGTGGTGGATACAATATTGAAAGGTCTGGATAAAGGAATAATAACTGAAAAGAGACTGGATAAAGCCTGGAGACGGGTTCAAACATTTAAATCAACGATCAATCGCCATGAAAAACAATAACAATGCAACGCATTCCATACTGATAGGCTACCTCCTCTGGATTCTGGGATTTCTAGGAGCACACCGTTTTTATTATGGAAAGCAGCTCAGTGGTACACTCTATTTTTTTACTTTGGGGTTGTTTTTTATTGGCTGGATTATCGATCTGTTCCTTATTCCCGGGATGAGCAGAGAGGCAGATATCCGTTATAATGAAGGAGAAGTTGACTTTAATATTGCATGGCTCCTACTGGCCTTTCTCGGACTGTTCGGTATTCACAGAATGTATATGGGGAAGTGGATTACCGGTCTGATTTATCTCTGCACCGGAGGACTTCTTGGTATTGGTTATATTTATGATTTCTGGACGCTCAACGATCAAATCAGCCTGCTCAATGGCACTTCCCCGGTAAACAGATGATAAGCAGAGGTCATTAGCCCTTTGCTTATCACTGAAAGCGACAACCATACACCCGCATTTCACATCAGTTAAATTCTCCCGTGGGGATGAGGTGTTAATTTGTCGTTTTTTTGTTGTTTCCAAGAAATCGGCCGACAACCGTCGACAATTCTCTCATGGAGATTGGCTTCATACAATATTCTTTTATACCGGCTTCCATGGCGGCATCCTTAGAAATTTGATCGGAATATCCGGTAAAAAGAATGATCGGAATATCCGGTCGCATTTTCTTCAGTCTCTCACTCAGTTCCAGACCAGTCAATCCGGGCATGGTTAAATCAGTAATGACCATATCGAAGTCATGCGGTGCACTGGAGAAGAGTTTCAGGGCTTCCTCAGATGATGTCCTGCCGACGATATTATAGCCAAGACTTTGCAGAATTTCTCCTGTGACCTGAACTACCTGTTCTTCATCATCGACCAGCAGGATTCGGCCGGATCCACTTTGCAGTTCGCCAAGTGATAATACCTGTTCAATCAAACCTTCCTTTTGAGCTACCGGCAGATAAACTCTAAAAACTGACCCCTTGCCCACCGTACTTTCGACTTTGATATTCCCTCCCTGGCGACTGACAATACCGTGAACCATTGCCAATCCCATACCGGTTCCACTGGTTTTCTCCTTGGTGGAAAAATAAGGTTCGAAAATTCTGTCAAGAAGCTTTGCCTCAATACCATCGCCCGAATCGGAAACAGTCAATTCCAGCCATTCTCTGTCATCCTTCTCTCCCGGAACTTTATCAAGCTTAACTGTGAGTACCCCGTGCCTTCCTGTCATAGCGTGTGCAGCGTTGGTACACAGGTTGATGAGGACCTGATGGATTTGAACAGGATCAATCAGAACTCTGCCGCAGTGTTCATTAACTTCTTCCTTGATGACAATAGTACTTGGCAATGTGACCCGCATAAGCCTCATCACCTCTTTAACTATAGGATGCATAAACTGAAGTACAGCTTTCTTTTCTATACTTCTGGAAAAAGTAAGGACCTGTTCGACAAGCGACTTTGCCCTCTTTGATGCTTTAAGAATTTCTTCGAGATAATCAAATACCAGTAGATCCTCAAACCCATCTTTTTTTAATTTAAGACGGATTATTTCCGTATATCCCATTATGGGGGTGAGGACATTATTAAAATCGTGGGCTACGCCTCCAGCCAGGGTACCGATCGCTTCCATTTTCTGGGTGTGCCGCAACTGTCTTTCCAGCCTGTACTGTTCCGTCACATTCTGGGCAATGACAATAACTCCCGAAATTTGATCACTTTGGTCCTTTACCGGAGAAGCAGTTATATCAAATACTACTTCGTCTCCGTCTTTACCAAAGAAACCGGTCCGCTGAGTACTAGATTCAATTTGGCCACTCCGAAGACTCGTATGAAAAGCACAGGTACTGCACCTGCTATTCTTCGAACAAAAGATTTCATGGCAGGTTTTGCCGATGGCATCCGGGTAATCACGGTAAATAGCCCTATTAATCCACTGTGCTTTCTGCTCATGGTCAAACAGGATAAGAATGCCGCTAAAACCGTCGAATATGGCTTTTTTTTGTGCTTCACTCTCAAAGAGAGCATCCAAAACTGCTTTTTTATCACTTAATTCCAAAGGATTTCCTCTATATAAAAAAAACAAAAAATCTGAAGGCTGCTCTGAATCTTAAAACTCCAAGGCACTTATTCCCGCAAAGCATGGGCCCCCAAAGTAGTCCTCAAGGGGACCCTGAACTGAGCCCCTACAAAGCGAGGGCCAAACATGGCAAATATCCTGCTTCAAAAAAGCAATACTTGCTTGGCAATTGTATCATCTGAATTTGTTAATTCAAACGTGTATTAATAAGTTTGTCGATTGTTTTTTATGCTTTGAAAGATTTCCGGAAATAATCACGATCAGACCCAAAGTACTAAAGCATCGAACCGGTCTTTTCCTTGACTCTTGTCAACTCATTCATTATTAGTTTCTGTCCTGATGTTCCTCCAGCGAGGATATCATTCGAACCAATCAGCTAAGGCGTTGTCAAAAATAACATGGCCGGAAGAATGCTCGGAACGGCACTCAGTTCAGTCCCCCCTTGAGGGGGATAAGGATAATAATGATACAGCACAACCAGAATCCATGTCAAAAATCATCTGAACGGCCTGAAATAGAATATCCATGCAATTGGGTATACAAAGTTATAGGAGAAGACTGCAGCTTAATCAAAGAAGTTATCATTGCAGCCTGTTCTCCTCTCGAGGTAAAAATCAGCTATTCCCATAGCAGTTCCAAAGGGAAATATCACAGCTTCAATGCAGAACTCGAGGTTCCTGATGAAGAAGCAAGGCTGAATATTTATGAAGTTTTGAAGGCCAGTCCTGCAATAAAAATCATTCTTTAAAACCACCAGTCAAATGAAAGAAGAAACAAACAAAGCAACCAAAAATTCTCAGCTCCTCACTTCACTACGTGAAGGGGTCAGCATTATACAAATGGTTCTCTTTAAAGAAATAAAAATCAATTTATTGAGAAAAAGACCGGATATAAATAAAATCCATCTGGCCATGCTGGCAGGATCAATCACCAATGAGGTATTCGGAACGCAGAATCCGGAAGAGAAATTCGTACGTTTCAGAAAGGAAAACTGGGGAGAAATCGAACAGGAGCTCTTGACCATCAAAGATGATCTTGCCCCCCTTTGTCCATTTCTTACCGATGCCCTGAGAATTCAAACCTTGTGTGACCATCAGGATGGCTGCGAAAGTCCGGCTACCCTTCTCCTCGCCAAAGAGCTTGATTATCTCATAGAAGAACGGGAAGTCCCTCTCCCTTCGTCATTTATGACATCAGTGCGTGAACTGGGCAAACTTCATAATCTCCTCATTCCTCCTGTACAGATTACTCCAGAGCAGGATGATTCGATGGTTCACTGATTTTTCATTTTCACCCGCACCAGTCCCCGGACTGAGTTACAGACAAAAAGAGCCGCAGCTGCGTTGACATCATCCCTGGTTACCACTTTCTCAACCAAAGGAACCGTTTGGTGTGTTAACAGATGTTGACGCATTACTCCAGGCAAAAGTCCGCTTGCAACCGGAGGGGTTACATAATTATTTCCAGTGTAAACTATAAAATTTGTTATACACCCTTCAGTTACCTCTCCGGCATCATTGCAGAAAATATAGTCGAACAACCCATTTTCCCGTGCGAGTTTATAGTGCGCATCATATAATGTTCGCATGGTTGTTTTATGAAAAAGCCATGGGCTTTCCTTATCCGGCACAGCATTCTCCGGGGAAAAATCGATGATTGCGCATTCGGATACTTCATCTTTTTCCGGATTCGTTGGCAAGGCTGTAAGCACCGGGGCTGCACATGGCACGGCCGTCAGCGAAATCCGGCCGTCCTTCTTCAAAACGAGGCGTACCCGATAAGAACTGGCGCCAAAAGTGTTTTCTTCAGCACTGAGCCGCAACCGGATCTCTTTCAGATCGCATGAAAATGTAAAAAATCGAGCTCCACTTGCCAGACGCAGAAGATGTTCTTCGAGGAGCCAATAGCCGGTGCCAGGCTGCCATAAAATGGTTTCAAACAATTGGAAATCTGGTTGGGAATGAGTGAGAAATCGTCCTTTCAACAGTGATTCGTCCCATTCGGCCTCCGGTATGGAATCATGGGTAATACCCGCGCCAATGCCCATTTCTCCTGAGTTTTTCTGTAGCCTGACAGTTCGAATGGGAACATTAAAGACAGCTGAACCATCCGGACCAAAATAGCCGATCGCTCCTGTATAAACCCCTCGTCGGTCCTTTTCCAGTTCATCGATAATCTGCATGGTTCGTATTTTTGGTGCACCGGTTATTGATCCACAGGGAAACAAGGCACGAAATAATTCAGTGAGATTTAATTGAGACATGGTCGACGAAGAACTCCTGGCCTTTATAGTAGAGGTCATCTGCAGCAGACTTTCATAGGATTCGACATCAAAAAGTGAATCGACGAAGACCCGGCTTTCGCCGTGTCCGTGCATCAATCGAGCAAGGTCATTTCGCAGCAGGTCAACAATCATGACATTTTCACTTCTATTTTTGGTGTCATAGTGAAGTTCACTGCTGTTTCGCTGTTCTTCCTGGCAATTCCTTCCCTTGGAAGCGGTTCCTTTCATAGGGCGGACTGTAATCTCGTCACCTCTTTTTCTAAAAAACAGCTCCGGTGAAAAAGATAATGTTCGTTCATCACCATTACGAATATATGCACTGTAGGCAACTGATTGATTTTTACGCAAAACCGAATAAAACGCTTCGGCCGATCCTTCAAAATCAAAAAGCAGTTTCATGGTGTAATTCACCTGATATGTATCACCAGCGTTAATATACTCCTGTACCTTACTGAGAATCTCAATAAATTCCGCCTTAGCCATATTTGGCCTGAGAGCACTGATGCGCCATTCACCTTCTAACGGTTCGGAATCAGGCTCAAAAGGAAAGCTATTTTTACCTGTATTATGGTTAAACTTATATGGTTTAAAAAAAACCCCCAAATCGGCCAACACCAATTGATTCAGCGGATGATTATTTTTACCGGCCCTGATTCTGCCTTCGAGCATTGCCCCGAATTCATAGCCAATCCAACCGGCCAGGTGGAATCCTTTTGCCAGGTGCTCCTGAAGGACAGCCAGATATTTTTCCTGATCTTCACCGGCTTTGCAAATCAACCTGTCAACCGGCTCAAGAAACAATAATGACTCATTATTTTCATAATCCGGCCGCGATGTATCCAGAAAAACAAACTCCTCTTTCCCAGCAAGAAATTTCAGTAATTTTTCCAGATCAGGATCCTGAATTTTCAACATATGTGTATCCTTTCAATGCATAAATCTTAGGTGATCAAATCTGTATTCAATATTGCAAAAAACAACAACGAGCGCCTGACTGCAAATTGGTTTTACTTATGATACCAATCAACAATTCTCATTCATTGCAACGGTTACTTAAATAGCATATAGTGCGCAGCGAAATTTATCTTTGTATTTGTTGTAATTCGGTGATCCATATACTATTATCACCGGGTATTTCTCGCACGAGTACAAGCCCTTCACGAGATTTATACTATTTCGGCAGTTTTCGCCACGTTGCTGGCACAACTCATAGAAATAACAAAGGAGAACAAATCATGTCGCGAAAGATGGTTACAATTGACGGCAATCAGGCGTGCACCCACGTCGCCTACGCCACTAGTGAGGTTATCACCCTTTATCCGATCACCCCATCTACCCCTCTTGCTGCTGAAGCGGACTCCAAGTCTGCGACGTTGCAAAAAAATATCTGGGGCACCGTACCGATAGTTAATCAAATGCAGTCCGAAGCCGGGGTTGCTGGTTCCATTCACGGATCACTTACTACCGGTGCTCTCTGTACCACCTTCACAGCCTCCCAGGGTCTGTTGTTGATGATACCCAATATGTATAAAATAGCCGGTGAGCTTACTCCTACCGTCTTCCATGTAACTGCTAGAGCGATTGCCTGTCAGGGTCTTTCGATTTTCGGAGACCATAGTGATATCTACTCAGCACGCCAGACCGGCTGGGCCATGCTTTGTTCCGAAAATGTTCAGCAGGCAATGGATATGTCACTGATCGCAGGGCAGGCCACACTTGCTTCCCGGATTCCGTTTATTCATTTCTTCGATGGTTTCAGAACTTCCCATGAAATTCAGAAAATTGAAGAAATCGGCTATGATCAGATGGCTGAAATGATTGATGAAGAATTAATTTTTGAGCACAGACACAGATCGCTCTCTCCTGATCACCCCACCATTCGCGGAACCGCTCAAAATCCGGATGTTTATTTTACCGGCCGTGAGACAGTCAACAAGTACTATAACGCGGTCCCTTCAATCGTGCAGGAGACCATGAATAAGTTCGCCGGCATCTGTGGTCGCCAGTACCATCTTTTTGATTACCACGGTGCGCCCGATGCGGAAAATATCATCGTTATGATGGGTTCCGGTTGTGAAACCGTTGCTTCAACTATTGATTACCTTATTTCCCAAGGCGAAAAAGTTGGTATGGTCATGGTTCGGTTGTATCGTCCTTTCGACTGTAAAGCAATGGTCAACGCTCTTCCCGCTTCTGTAGAAAGAATTACCGTACTGGATCGCACAAAAGAACCTGGTAGCTCCGGAGAGCCTCTCTATCTGGATGTTCGTGCAGCAATCGGCGAAGCAGCAGAATCAAACAGTTCCATCTATCCGCCGGTCATTCTTTCCGGTCGTTATGGCCTTGGTTCCGCAGAATTCACCCCGGCTATGGTTAAGGCTGTCTTTGACAACATGGACTCAATGGCTCCAAAGAACAAATTCTGTGTTGGGCCAAATGACGATGTAACCTTCTCGAGCCTAAACTACGATCCTGCCTTTAACATTGAAGGAAAGGATGTCTATCGGGCCATGTTCTATGGTCTCGGATCTGATGGTACTGTCGGTGCCAACAAAAACACCATTAAGATCATCGGCACAGAAACCGAAAACTCTGCACAAGGGTATTTCGTTTATGACTCCAAAAAATCAGGTTCAATAACAACCAGCCATTTACGTTTTGGTAAGAACCAGGTTGTTGCACCATATCTTATTGACAAAGCTAATTTCATTGCCTGCCATAACTTCGCGTTTTTAAAGCAGGTTGATATGCTTACCAACCTCGATGAAGGTGGTACTTTTCTACTGACCACAAGCTTTGACAAAGATACCGTATGGAATGAACTGCCCGGTAAAGTTCAGAGGGACCTGATCAACAAAAAAGCCAAGTTTTATATTATCGATGCCGTATCTTTAGGACTTACTCTAGGACTCGGCGCTCGCATTAATATGATTATGCAGACCGCATTCTTCTTAATTTCCGGTATTCTTACTGAAGACGAAGCTATAAAAGCCATCAAGAATGCGATCAAAAAGACTTACGGCAAAAAAGGCGACAAGGTTGTCGAGATGAATTACAGCGCAGTTGACGGCGCAGTAAAGAATATTGTCCAGGTTCCACTTGGAACTGACGTTGACGGCAAGGCGATTCCTCCTGTAGTGCCGGATCATGCTCCTGCATTTGTCAAAGAAGTTACCGCCAAGATCATCGAAGGCAACGGTACCAAGCTGAAAGTCTCTCAAATCCCCGCGGACGGTACCTGGCCGACCGGAACCACTCAATATGAAAAACGTAATATTGCCGTGTCTGTTCCTCGCTGGCTTCCTGAAAACTGCATTCAGTGCGGACAATGCGCTTTAGTTTGTCCACATGCTGCCAACCGAATCAAAATTGTTCCGGAAATCAAAGATGCTCCGGAAGCTTTTGAATCTATAGATGCTGTAGGCAAGGCTTTTAAAGGCCAGCAGTTTACAGTACAGATTTTCACTGAAGATTGTTGTGGTTGTACGCTTTGTGTCAGTGTTTGTCCCGCGAAAACAAAAGCGCTGGAGATGATACCAAACAGTGAAGAAGTTAAAGCTGTTCAATCTAAAAATGTTGATTATTTTCTGGCTCTGCCTGAAATCAATCCCGCTGATATCAATCTGGCGACGATTAAAGGCAGCCAATTGAAGCAGCCGCTGTTCGAGTTCTCCGGTGCTTGTGCTGGTTGTGGCGAAACTCCTTATATCAAACTCATCTCCCAGATGTTTGGCGATAGAATGTATATTGGTAATGCTACAGGCTGCACCTCAATTTACGGCGGCAATCTGCCGACGACCCCATACAGCAAGCGCAACGATGGACGCGGTCCTACCTGGGCTAACTCTTTATTTGAGGATAACGCTGAATTCAGTGCCGGAATGCGTACTACTGTCAATAAGCTTGGACAGCAGGCCGCGGAACTTCTAACCAGTGCTGCTGAAGCTGGTCTTGTAAAACAGGATCTTGCAACTGCAATCCTTGATGCTGCGCAATCAACCCAGATGGATATTGAGGCTCAACGAGCGCGAATTGATGAAGTAAATTCAGCAATCAAAAACAGCGGCAACCCGATCGCTCGTCGCCTCTTACACCTGACAGACTTCCTGTCGAAAAAATCAGTTTGGGCTTTTGGTGGTGACGGTTGGGCCTATGATATCGGATACGGTGGTGTGGATCACGTTCTGGCATCAGGTGAAAACGTCAATATCCTGGTACTTGACACTGAGGTTTATTCCAACACCGGTGGCCAGATGTCAAAATCTACGCCACGTGCTGCTACTGCTCAATTTGCTTCCAGCGGCAAGAAAATGCCCAAGAAAAATATGGGTATGATCTTCGCCACCTATGGCAATGTTTATGTTGCTCAAATCAGCCTTGGCGCTAACCCGGCACAGGCGATAAAAGCAATTGCCGAGGCTGAAGCGTATGATGGACCGTCTCTGATCATAGCCTATGCTCATTGCATCAACCATGGTATCAACATGGCTCTTGGGCTTGAACAACAGAAAAAGGCAGTTGCTTGCGGTCATTGGCCGTTGTACAGATTCAATCCGGATCTGGAAGCTCAAGGCAAAAATCCGCTGATCATCGATTCTAAAACCGATCCATCTATCAGCTTCGATGAATATGCACTTGGTGAAAACCGCTACCGTACATTAAAGCGGGTTAATCCGACTAAAGCCGATGCACTCCTCGCCGAATCCCAGAAAGATGTTCTCAAGAGTCTGAGATTCCTCAAGAGCCTTGCAGCAGCTCTTGAGCCTGAAGCAAAAGTAGAAGAATAAATCCTACTCCGCTGCTCCATTCTAATAAATTCAGGAATGGAGCAGATGAGTTGGGTTAGTGCACTAAACATAAAAAAGGCCGGATGGTTAATATCCATCCGGCCTTTTTTATGTTGTTTCTTCAAACAGGAAATTATCCAGCAGAAGATTTCAAATTACTCATTCTGTCTTCTATGGGTCTATTTCCGATCGACACCAGTCTTGGCTTTATTCTTTGCTGTTTCTGCTTTCAAATCTTCGTATTCTTTAACGGATTGCAAGACCGCTTCATCCTGCCGCTCTTTCATCTGAGCTACCTTTGCTTTAATTTTTTCTTCTTTTACACTTAAGGTTTGAGCGCCAAAAAGAGTTGCCGCCAAATATTTAAAGGAGAAAAGCATCAACTCCACATCATCTTCCTTTATTTTATCAATAGTCTCTTGATCCAAATCAAAGGTATCGAGAAATGAACTTTCGAAAACAAATCTACGAAAAGTTGCGAGATCGGTGGAGGCCATAAAGAACATGCGTTTCGCCTGTTCTGAAAGCGTGGCCTGTAGACCGTAAGACTTGCGTCGCATCACCAGTCGCAGCCATTCCTTATTCATTTCATCTCTTACATCAACCCCTTGGTCTGCCCGCCATTCACGAATTGTCCATTCTTTATCTTCTTCGAAACCTTTACAATGATCTTCCCTTACAGTGAAGAAAAACTTTTCTTCAGCGGATTCAAGTTCTTTGCCATCGGAGTCTCTCGTACCACCCTCGTGGAAATCAGCCATGCCGACAGGATAATACCTACAAGCTGTGGGACGATCGGTATACACTGTGCAACCCTCGGGGGTTACAAAAGGACATTTATTATCCTCTTCACGCAGCTTGATCATAACACCCGGCATGTCCGTTTTTTCGAGATAAGTCGGCATACTGTATTTATGAAGAAATTCATGGGCCGGCATATCCAGTCTTTTGGTTAACTGCAAAATATCATAAGGCGTCAGAACAATCTTGATACCACCGCAGCATGCTGTAAAACATCGCACTCCCGGATGACAGCGAAATTTCAGTGGACTGTCCAAAGTCAATTTTTTAGGTTCAATTGAGGACGGATTCTTTTCTTTACCAAAGATCGTTTGTACCTTGGCATTGTTCTCTTCATTACTCATAACACCACCTAAATGTAAATATTATATTGGAACCCTTTTTTAGTGCCTTACTCCTGAAAACCTGCCCTAAAAAACAAGAAAACTGGATATTACTTTAAAATTAGAATCTTAAAGTTACGTCCAAGGCACTTATACCCCCTTGTGGGGTGTCTGGGTTGAGTTCATTGCAAACAGCGTCATATCATAAACATATCCGTTGATTGTGTAAACCAATTTCACCTTATGTTTCAGTTGTTATCTTTGCCCATTATAAACTCATAACAAACCCGCTGATCCTGCAAGAAAAAACCGCTCGATTATTTAGGTTATATGTTGCAGTTTTCATGAATAGATCGTATATGTCACATTGCTTCTTTTTTTAATTACTTTTTCACATGTGTCGTATTATCGGCAT
>JBARUR010000092.1:0-3188 GCA_049645845.1 Desulforhopalus sp.
TGATGACATTTTTAATTTCAAATTTCTACTCTTCGTGGTAATTGAAACGACTCAATTTTTGATGGCATCGTAAAATGTTCGTGTAACCTGCATTTGGAATGTTTACGATTTTTAATGCTTTGAAGAGCTTGTTGCGGAGCCGTCATTTTCAAAAATAAAGAAAGGTTTCCAGAATGTCTCAATTTTTACCAAAATGTTTACCACTTTTGATCGGCAGTTTACCGCTTCAAGACCATAAGGAAGCAACTGAGCTGATTTTTGACAATACTCCGCAAATCCCATTGTGGCCACAATTGCCGGTGTACAAGGATGAAGGGATGATCCTCCAGTATGTACCGGGGCTGCCGGGTTTGACCGAAGTAAACGGGAAAATATTTATTGACACAGACAGCATAACCTTCGAATCGGAGTTACTCGCTTTTTACGAAGAGTATCTCATGGTCACAGAAGGTATTGCTCCTCTCGATGAATCACGGTTTGTACTGTCTCGGGATGTAGCGAAAGGTTTTTATACATTCTTAACAGAGGCGGAAAAAAGAAAGGAAAATCTTGTCGGCTTAAAAGGACAGACCACCGGTCCGATTACCTTCTGTACCGGCTTGGTAGACCAGTCGGGAAGAGCTATTTTTTATAATGACCAGCTTCGCGATGCAGCAGTTAAGCATCTGGCCATGAAGGCTAAGTGGCAAACCAACAAAATGGCTGCCATCGGTGAAGCACAGCCTATAATGTTTTTTGACGAACCTGGTTTGGCCGGACTCGGTTCTTCTGCATTTATTACTATCACCAATGATGAAATCGTAGCCTGTTTGAGTGAGGTTTTTGAAGCTGTTCGTGCTGAAAATGGACTCACTGGTGTTCATGTCTGCGCCAATACTGAATGGTCGGTCCTTTTCGATGCAGGGGTCGATATGGTCAGTTACGATGCCTATTCGTATTTTGATAAACTCATATTGTATTCCGACCATCTGGTAAAATTTTTCTCCCAGGGCGGAATCCTCGCGACTGGAATCATTCCCACCGCTCCGGAATTTATTGACATTGAATCGGTCGATTCACTGTGTGAAAAGTGGTTCGAACAGTCCCGTCAATTACAGGCAATAGGTATCGATGAAAAGACGGTTTTCAACCAGACGCTGATCACCCCGAGTTGCGGAACCGGTGCAGTTTCAGTTGATCAGGCGAAAAAGGTGTTGGCGCTGACAAAAGGAGTTTCTGAAAAAATTAAGGAATTCTACTCCTGATCAGCAGCAAAGAGTTATGAAGAGAGCATCCGGTTTGATAGATTAACCTGGTTTGGGAGGTTTATATGTTTTTATCAATTGTTTTTTGCCGGCAGGAGTCAATTTCTTGATCTGATGTTCTCTTCTTGCTGCAACGGCTCTGGATGTTGCTTTTTCAAAGTAGGCCAGTTCAACAGGACGACGCGAGCGGGTATAGCGTGCGCCTTTTTTGGGAGAATTATGCTCATCGATCCTTCGTGAAAGATCGGTTGTAATGCCTGTGTAATAAGAATTATCTTTACAGCAGACAATATACACATGCCAGTCTGCAGCTGGTTCGCCTTTTATCTGTTCTTCTTCATTCATTTGGTTAATTTTATGGGTTGTGCAGATTAGCCTGCATTATGGTAAATAGTATAATAGATGGTATTCGGATTACTTCCTGTTTTCCAGGAAGTACCCAATGAATAGTCAATTTTCAGGATAAATGACACATGAATTCTCAAGATGTTGATGAAAACTTTGAGAGGCAGGCGCTTACTGAACACCTTAGGGAATTGCGTTCCTGCCTGATTATTTCGTTTATAGCTGTATTTATCGGATTCTGCCTCTCCTACACCGTCATCCGCCCAATCGGAACCTGGTTTTTTAAACCGCTTGTCGATGTCCTTCCGGATGGAGCTTCCCTTATCTTTACCTCATACCAGGAAGGGTTTTTTTTTATCTAAAGCTCGCGCTGGTCTGCGGCTTACTGCTGGCCTGTCCTGTCGTCTTTTCCCAGATCTGGCGTTTTGTCGCACCCGGTTTGTTTAGTCATGAAAAAAAGGTAATTATTCCATTTACAGTACTTTCTACTTTCTGCTTTATCGGTGGTGCCGCCTTCGGGTATTTTGTGGTTTTCCCTCCTGCATTCAAGTTTCTCGTGGGATATAACAATGAATTTCTGACATCCCTGCCGGCGGTGAGTGAATATTTTTCACTCGCTATCAGGCTGCTTCTGGCATTTGGTGCCATTTTTGAAATGCCGATCTTTATGGTTTTTTTGGCAAAGGTCGGATTGATCAATGTAAGTTTTCTCAATCGCAATAGAAAATATGCAATTTTAGTTAATTTCATTATTGCAGCTATCCTCACACCGACACCTGACATAGTGAATCAATTGATGATGGCTATCCCTCTGGTGATCCTCTACGAAATAAGTGTATTGGCCGTATGGACATTTGGTAGAAAAGGGTTTTCCGGATTTGATGATTCGCCGCAGTCTCCTGAAAATACATCGGAAATTAAATGATTTTCCTCACTGGATTTTTTCCTGATTGGTATTATAAATGAGTAGTATGTTCGATAGGTTTTGTTCCCGCTAAGAGATTAATGAAAACTACTTGTGGAGGTGTTAAATGGGTGCGAACACTGATTTTGAGAAATTAATTGAAATAGGCAGACCCCCCAATATCACCAAGCGCTTTCCTCATTCCCGGGCACTGATTGTCAGTGGAAAAGTTATTGATCAGGCTCTGGTTGCAAAAGGAAAGGCCATGACTATTGCTGCCAATGGCCGCAATAGTTTTATAATACGGGGGGCTCTTATGGCTGCACAGCGTGCTGATGCGGCATTGCTCATCGAGATTGCCCGATCTGAATCAAATTATTGCCCCATAAATTTTTATAACATTGCATTGCATGTTGATTCTGTCTGCAATGAGCTTGGCATCACCATTCCGGTGGCCATCCATGCTGATCATTACGGTATTAAAAGCGAAACGGATATAGCATTTGCAAAAATGGAGATACCATCCATGTTTGATGCGGGAATAACCTCAATTGCCGTTGATGCGTCACACATGCCGGATGCAGAAAATCTTCTGGCCAATATTGAACTTAACGACTGTATTCCTAAATGGGCCGGATATGAAACTGAAGTAGGAGAAATTAAAGGGGATCAAGGTCTCTCTACCGTTGATGACG
>JBARUR010000093.1:0-13710 GCA_049645845.1 Desulforhopalus sp.
TCTGCAGGTCACGCTGGAACTCGTCGGAATTCAAATCCCCCACTCTCGGGGCTCCTTCAAGTTTGTTTTCATCAAATGCCAAAACTATCTTATTCTGAGCGAAACATAAAGCTTCCAGCGGTACGGCAATATCCTCTTCATTTCCGGCTTCCGAGCTGTTCTGAGAAAGAGTGACATATTGGATCTTACCATCCCGGGTATCGAGTCTAATCTCCTGAATCTCGCCTATCTCTTTACCTTGTTGGTCGTAAACCATCATGGTAACAATAACTTGCGACGGTTGCTTATGAGACTTGGAGTCCTGCCGCCGCATGTCCTCATCCGTATCTTTTTTAGTGACGCGGGCCCGAACCTTTTCATCTTCATATTCGGATGGATCGACCTGCAGCTGCCTCTCTGCCTCACCGACGTCCTTATCGAGCTTATCCTCTGCGTAGATTGGGTTGATTAAAACTATCAAACCTATGATTGATATAAGGAAAGCAATTATTATTTTCATGCTGGTAATCCTCCTGTTGTCATGGGTTGATATGGATAATTCATTCCCTTTCTACTGTTGTGCAGCACCACATCCTGTCATATTTGCAGGAAATGATCCTGTCGAACGGAACCAGACGAGTCTTTAACAATTATACCAAGAGTACTTTGTTGTAACATCAAGATATTATCGGCGCAACCCCCAATCATTCTTAGAGTCAGCAAGAGGTTACGCCATCTCTCTTTGTCTGCAGACAGAGATTTCTTTCCAGCTACATCGGAAAGTTATTTGATTTCTTCCATCAACAAGTCATGAGTATTCTTCTTGGATTTTTTCTCATCCATGTCGAAGGCTTTACCTGCTTCAGCGAAGGTTTTATCGGTAATAGCTTTTCCTATTGGATCTATTCCGGCGTGCCCCTTACCATGATCATCTGATGGCGAACCGCATCCGCAATTGTAACACATATGATTCTCCTTTGTATTTATATGTTTGATCTTTGCAACAATTTGTGTTGCTGCTCCTAAGATTGCATTTTCGACACCCTTGTCATTCTTCGCCACAAAAGCAACCAACCTATAATCAACAACACCTCTACAACTGCATCTAAAAGATATATTGCCGATATAATTCCATTAGACCAGTAAATCACCTCTATTACCGTAAGCGCCAAAGCATTGCCTATAGCTAGTACAATAATTTCCAGACTGATCCGTCGCCGAATAGCCACCATTATCAAAACAAATCCGGTTACCATCAATAACGATCCCACTGTTTTTACCAGCCAGATATCTATTTTAGGACCGGTCACAATTTGGAAGGTCGTAATGCTCAACAACGGCCAGATACCGCTGATAAAATAATAAAGGCCCTGAAACCAAGGTAGAAAAATGGCATATTTGGATATCATTGCTATGCTTGAATTCGGCATCCGCTGTCTCCAGGTATATCCGGCTCTTACTAACTTTTAAAATTTTTAGATTTTCCCGGGATTTTTACTCCTTCAAGGCTTGACTTCCCGAAACCTCCCTGCTTTTGCACCACGCTGAAGGAACCATCCGTTTCCAGGACAACTGCTTCTATTTCATCCAATGTCTTAAGTCCTGCAGATCTGACTGCCGCCATAACCTCGTCCTCTGTCACTCGAGTAATACGTAAGGCGGATTGCAGAAAATCCCCCTGATACATCAATAAAGCAGGTTCTCCAGTAACTATTTGCCTGACCCAGGAGGTCCGCACACTCGACCAGGTAACAATGAACTGCATCCCAATCAACAGGGCAAAAGCCAACGCCCCCTGGGCAAGAGTAACTTCTTTATTTAGAAGGACTGTCGCAAGTGTCGATCCCAGTGAAACAGTCACCACCAGGTCGAAAGCGTTCATCTTCGATAAGGTTCGCCTTCCCGAAATCCGCAGCAGAAAAATCAGGGTCGCGTAAGCCATGATCCCGATAGCTCCAGTCCGCAACAAGGCAACCCAATTATCAAAGAAGATCATTTTCATTCGTATTCCTGTTTATCGACTAAACATGAAGGGCATACATTATGTTTTCATAAGGAAGATTATCTGTCTATCCCTTGTCTTTTTGCATACCGGGTGGAATTCGTGCTCCGGTATCCGTATAACTCCCTTCAACTGAACCCTTTCCGATAAGACCGGGAATATTGACATGCTCACCCTTTTCATCAACAAGATTCTGCACGGCGTTTTTGAGTGCCGCCATCTCGGAAATATCCAGTTCTTTCATAATTTCCTGAGCATTTTTACCTTGTTGTGCCAGTTCCCACAGTCGTTTCAAATCTATAGGTTTCTGCTGTACCATTGATGTACCTCATATATTTTAAATTTCATTAAGTTGCGTAGCATTTCAATCAGCGGCGCCATCTTCTGCTGCATCCTGCCAGCAAGCAGAAGCCGGTTCATTGCTTTAAGCCTTATTCAGAAGTGAAGCAAAATGTGTGCCACCGATATTTTTGAAATATTAAGAAAACCGGGTGCTCCTGCATGATATTCCGGAACGATTGCCAAAGTGCTGGTCTGCAAATTGCAAAACAGAAAAGAATGTATGAAAAAGTCATTAAACAAGTCAATGTGAGGAGAGAAGCATGAAAGTAGGAATAGTTGGAACCGGATTTGTCGGCAGCACCGCTGCTTTTGCCATGGCCCTTGAGGGTGCTGCCAGTGAAATAGTCCTTATTGATATTAATGAAAAGCTTGCAGAGGCGCAGGCAGAAGATATTCTTCATGCCACTCCCCATGCCCACCCTGTCCGGGTTTCAGCAGGTGGATACGACAAACTTGAATCATGCAGAGCAGTGATTTTATCGTGCGGTGTGAACCAGAAGGAAGGCGAATCACGTCTTCATCTGCTGGAGAGAAACGCAGCAGTATTTGAAGATGTGATACCCAAGGTTATGAAAGCGGCACCGGATACGGTTTTGATCATCGCTTCAAATCCCGTTGATATCATAACCCAGATATCCGCTAAAATATCCGGACTCCCTCCAGGAAGAGTCATTGGCTCGGGTACGATCCTCGATACAGCCAGATTTCGTTCCCTTGTTGGTAATTTTCTTCATGTCTCAGCCCGCTCTATCCACGCTTATGTGGTTGGTGAGCATGGTGATTCCGAGGTTCTCATCTGGTCAAGCGCGCACATCGGCGGCGTTCCATTACTGGATTTTGCCCAACAGATAAATCGTGAGATAACTAAAAGTGTTCAGACAGGCATTGATAAAGGAGTACGCAAAGCAGCAGGTCGTATAATCGCAGGAAAGGGAGCAACCTACTACGGCATTGGTGCAGGACTTTCCCGTTTAGTACGAGCTATTCGAGATGATGAAGGTGCAGTATTAAGCGTGGCCGGGATAGGAGCTGAAAACGAAAATTTGCCTGCCGTCTGTTTTTCTGTACCTCGGATAGTTGGTTCGGAAGGTATTCTCGCAGAATTATGGCCGTCGCTTTCCGATGAAGAATATCAGGCGCTTCGGCACAGTGCTTCAATAATTGAAGGCGCTGCAAAAGAATTAGGCTATTTTTCTTAATGTTTTTTAGCTTGCTTTGGTAAACAGGAAACAAAATTGCATGACCCGCATTAATGTCGAGTTCAATAGGACCGCGAAGATTTATTCGAAGTATGAGTTGATAAAGGCGTAAAAGTGCAACGACGCAGATGAAGAGTATTTACGACGCCATCTAACCTGGAGAAAGCATGTTTCGCATATACGGCAAATACTGGTGGTCATTTTTATTTCGCGGTGTACTGGCTGCTCTCTTTGGCCTGGCCGCCATTCTGCTTCCGGGAATTACCCTTGAAGTAATGGCTATTTTGCTGGGCTTTTTCCTCGTAATAGATGGTCTTATTTCTTTTTACGTTTCCATTAAAGGCAGGGGCAGAGGATTAAAAGTTGGAGTATTGCTCCTTGAGGGAGTGGTTGGAATAGCCGTAGGCATTTTTACCTTTGTCTGGCCGGAAATCACCGTACTTGCTGTTGTTCTGATTGTAGGGTTCTGGGCGATGGTAACCGGTGTCCTGGAAATAATTGGTGCAGTAATCCTAAGAGATGAGATCCAGGGAGAGTGGCTGTTGGCATTGAGCGGCATCATTTCTATTTTGTTCAGTGTTATCCTGTTTGTAAATCCCGGTATTGGTGCGGTGGCTATAATTTGGTTGATAGGCATCTATGCTATTTTCTTTGGAGCTGCCATGATATTTTTGGGTCTGCGTCTACGTAAACACAATGTTATCATCAATATTTAATGATGCCTGCGGACTTTAGGTCTATTCAACTAATTAAGTGCGTGAAGCGTTTCCTGCATAACCTGCCAGTACCTTTCTTGCAAAAAATCCAATAGGAGAAATTCCAAAGATTTTAAACTTCTTAAAACGGAGGAAAAAATGAAACCAACTCTTACTGCAGATCAAATACTCGAAAAAACTTTCCAAAATCTCAAAGAAATGCTGAATGAAAAAAATAAAGAAAATCGAAGTCGGAATCAAAAGAGATCAAATATAACAAACAGGCATATGTGCCCTCAATATCAAGAAGAAAAAGGCGAGTTCGTGGTTGAACAGAAAAAAAATAACTACAATCACAAAGAAGAGGTAGTCCGATAATATCGGAAACCGTCCTGCTGCATAAGACGGTTACAAATTTACTCGACCAGGAACACCTAACTTACAGAAAGAACTTCAGGTAAGGAAAATGAGTCAGGAGGAGCGATAAAATATGCGTTTGCTCTGGGTGGAAATTTTGAAGCTCCTAGCGATCTTCGGGGTTATTATCCTGCATGTTTCCGCATCTTTTCTGGTTCCCTTTGAAAATAGTCGGGAGTGGTGGATCGGCAATATCTATGATTCACTCTCCCGATGGTGTGTTCCCTTGTTTGTTATGGTCAGCGGATCCCTGCTCCTGCCGGGTGCCGGAAAAAAAAGTCTCCGGTGGTTTCTTCTAAAACGCGTCAGAAAAATCCTGATACCGTTCCTGATTTGGAGTGCCGTCTATTTTCTTTACCGCATTTACATTAAAGGGGACAACTTGGTTCTCTTCCAATTTTTTCCAATGCTGCTTACCGAACCGATTTATTATCATCTATGGTTCATATACATGTTGATCGTTCTTTACCTGTTTGCACCTGCCGCCGGTTCTTTTTTGAACAGAGCACCACCAAAACATGTCTGGTACCTGATCGCTCTCTGGTTTTTCTGGGTATCACTTTTACCGATCATCGATAAGCCACTAGACTTTCAAACGTATTTCACTCCGGACATGGATGATTATTCTCCACTCAAGCTCTCGGGATATTTTCTTCTCGGTTTTTTACTGAGAGACTGGCAAATTCGACCAGGATGGCCAATATTAATGGTGCTGCTTGTTTTTGTTACTGCCGGAGCGGTGACTATTATCGGTACGTATATGATGAGTGACAATCGAGGAGAATTTCATCCATTTTTTTATAAATATTTCAGCATGACCGTGGTCGCCATGGCGGTTTCGCTCTTTCTGCTGGTCAAGACTGTTTTTCATACTCGAAAAGAAATTACAGCAGAGGGACAGGAAATAATTCGAATGAATTCACCAATAATTCTGCAAAAAATAGGGATGAGTGTATTCGGGGTCTATCTGATCCATGCATTGATTCTCGAACTGCTTCGTGAAGGCTTACTCGGCTTAACCATCGACCAAACCAGCGCCTTTGGTATAACTATGTCCCCTGCTGTCGGTATTCCTTTTTTTGCCATGAGTATCTTTCTTATTTCACTGGCTGTCGTTTTTGTCATGCGGTTTGTACCCTTTTTGAGAGATATGATCACATGAAATTTTCAAAACCAATCCCGGTCACTTTCGTTTCTTTTATCGGCCTGCTCTTTATTTTTGGTTTATGGTCGAAAAACGACTCAGAAGAGGAAATTCAGTTTGTTAAAGAATTTACTACCTTTTCCCAAATAGCCGAACTTCCCTTGCGTAACCTGCCCAAACATGAAGCCTGGCAAGAAGCTGCTCCCGGGGTAATCGAGATAGAAATTCCTCGCGGACAAAATGAACCCGGACAGCCTGCACTCTGGTATCATTCCGGAACTGAATCGAAAAAGCCGCTCCTCCTTGTGCTGCACAGCTGGAGCGCCGACTATCTGCAGCACTATGGTATTCCTTATGGAGTTTTTGCCGAAAGAAACAACTGGATATTCATTCATCCTAATTATCGCGGAAAATTTGACGATCCGGATGCCACCGCGTCCGAAAAAGCGGTTCAGGATGTCCTTGACGCTCTTGCATATGCAAAAGCAAATGCACCGGTGGATGAGGACAGGATTTATCTTGCTGGATTTTCGGGTGGGGCGATGATGTCGCTCATCATGGCCGGTCGATATCCGGAAAAATTCTCGGCAGCGCTTGCATGGGTGCCTGTCTATGACTTAAATGACTGGTATGGTACGGTAATTCAATCAAAATACAAATACACGGAGCACTATAGAAATGACATAGAAGCCTCCTGTGGCGGAAATCCACATACCGACTCCGAAGCGAAGAAAGTATGCCGAAACCGAAGTCCCTCGGCTTACCTGTCCAATGCCCGCGGCAAAAATGTTCAGTTTTTCATCAGCGGAGGAATTGAAGACCATTTTGTTCCTCCTTCCCATGCTATTCGGGCGTTCAATGACCTAGCCGAGGCAGGGGATCGGATTTCAGAAGCCGATTACCAAGCTCTGGATAAAACGGAGAGTCTTCCTGAAAACCTTGCCGGGCAGGAAAAGGAAATCCGTTTTTTTGAAGAAGCAGACCTTCCTGTTGTTTTTGCGCGAAAATCGGGCAATGCCACTCTTTTCCTCTTTGACGGCGGCCACGACATTGTTTACAATGCAGGATTGCAATGGCTTTCACAACAACAACGCTGATACAACAGCATAGCTGGGGTGAAATAACTTATTAATACAAGATGCGGTCCTCAAAATTCTTCATCTGCTTCATTACTTAAGGAAATGGTTTATAATTCTAGTTTAATTCCCGGAGGCCGGGTTAAACACCTTCAATCGAAACAAATTTTTAGTCGGAAGCCCCTTGTTTTCTTCGCCTGTGCAGTATTCGTCTTGCTCTGTATTGTTCCTCTCGTTTCTTCACGTATCGCAAAGGCTGACGAACAACACAATCAAGCACTTTCGCTGCTTGAACAACGGCTACATCAGGAAGGACTGATCAGTGTTCAGACACTTGATCCCTCAATAGTTGTCGATCTAAAATATGCTAAAGTCGATAACTTCATGAAAACAAATATTTACCACAGCTTGAGCCGGGCCTATCTCCGCCCTGCGCCTGCCGAAAAACTGGTCAGGGCCAACCAAATCCTCAAGGAGCGTCATCCGCATCTGCGCATTCTGGTCGGCGATGCGGTCAGACCATTGTCTGTGCAGAAAGAGATGTGGAAACTAGTTGCAGGAACTACTCAGCAGCCGTATGTAGCAAATCCGAAATGGGGCTCGATGCACAATTATGGTGCAGCCGTAGATGTTACGCTTTTCGATGTGCAAGCAGGTAAGCAGCTCGATATGGGTACCCCGCTTGATTATTTCGGTCCCCTCGCCCAGCCACTGCTGGAAAACAGATTCCTTCAGAAGGGAGAATTAAATGCATCACAGCTCGAAAATCGTCTGATCCTGAGAAAAGCCATGCTGAATGCCGGTTGGCATACGATTAACATCGAGTGGTGGCACTTTAATGCCTTTCCCAAAGCGTATATTCGCAAGAATTATTCGAAGATCAAATAAGAGTTGGATTTTCCGGTTATAACCAACAGAATTCATGAGCTGTGTCCTAATTCAGTTTCCATGGCTGAGACGACAGTGGGACCATACCCAGAATACGTTTTAAAACAACGGGATAACTAACATTTTCATAACGCTGCATATCGAGCAGCTGCCTTGTGCGAAGCACCTCGGCGGCTGCTTCAGACTCAATGGCGAGTGACTGGATGGCTGCCCCGTTAACCAGCAGTTCATCTATTTCCACCTTGCATTGTTCCAACTGAAAATGAAATCGCCTCTTGAATACTTCCGCAACCCGCACTTCGGGATGAGGCCGGACAACATTCATCATAAAAATCTCAGTATTAAATTCTTTTTCATCCAAGACAGGCACCGGTACAGCCAAGATCTTGAAAATCTTCTTATTTATTGCAGAAGCAGTGATGGGAAAGTCCAGTTTTAGAGCAGGTTTCCACAATTCCAGCTCCTTTTCGACTTTGATGAGTTTTTTGACGCTTAAAGATTGGCTACGGATTTTGATATTATGACTATCGATTGCAGTTGTTACAAGATAGGTATCCTGGACCTCCTCAATCCCGCTGCAAAAAGAACGCCGACGGATCTCATCTATTTCGCGGCCAAAACCATGACCAAATACGCGAAATTCAAAACGTGCCTCTTTTCCGTTTTTATCCTTATTCATACGCTTCCATAATTATTCCTTCTTGTCGTCGGGTGTCTTCTATGACTTTCTATAAAGGTAAGCAGAAATATCGCGGGCATCCTGATCCGAGACGTCCAGGTCAGGCATTGCAGTCTCGGCGGAAAAGTTTAAAGGATTCATTATCCATTCAACCATGTTTTCGGGAGAATTCGCCAGCACTCCTCCTATATAAATCTGTTCCTTAATATCCTGCAATTTAGGCCCGACCCGTCCGTTTGCTCTACGGATGCCATTAATAACATGACACGAGAAGCACCCGTATTCAATGATCGATTCCGCTCCCTGTTGATGATTGCCATCGGTTACCGTCCAAAGAGGATCATCGATTTTTTGTTCAGGGTTCTTCATAATCATATAGCCTGTGAATCCTAAAAATATTAGGACCAAGGCTGTTGCCGTCATTTTTACCGATTTTTTTGACTCCACCTCTACCTCCGGTCAATTCTCAGTTTGAGCCTTGTTTGTACTGCCATCCGCCTCACGCGGGAAAGTCTGTGCTACCAGCACAAATTCCGCAATCCTCTCAAGATCCTCTTCCGGGATTCGTCCCTGATAACCCGGCATCGAAACATCCTCCGGCGGTTTACGGATAAAATTGAGCAATTCGGTTCGGGACATTCGATGTTCGATTCTTGCCAAGTCGGGTCCTACTCTTCGCCCATGAGTAGCGACGGCATGGCAGCTGTTGCAGCCATATTCGGCAAACAGATGGCGCCCCCTTTCGGCCTCTTCCGAAATAACCACCTCACCGGGAATCGGCGGCGGAGTCGATTCCGGCCATCCGGTCCAAGGAGATTGAATACGCAGGTACGAAAGCCAGAGGATCCCGATTACACACAGCAGAACAAAGATTGTCCAAAAAGGTCTTTTCCGGTATCCCCTGTTTGCGTTGCGATCGACAATCGGCAAAAGCAGCATTCCAATAAAAAGCGTCAAAGGAAATGCCACATAAAATACCGGTGCAACTGCAGGAGGCAACTGGGCAATCAAGGCACTGTACCACCAGAACCACCACTCTTCCTGCGGCATGGATTGTCGAACAAGATTATCTTTCGGGAACATCTCCCCCGGCCCAGCCAGCAAAGCTGCAATGAAGACGATCAAAATAATAAAAAAGATTATGGCACTGGTTTTCACCATCGTTTCAGGATGAAACCATTCTCCCCTTTCTTCCGAATGGGCCGATGCCTTATATAGTTTTTTCTGTTCTTTGGCAGTCTTGACCGGCTGTCTATGCTCAGCTTTCGAGGTCACTCCGTGGATGATCACAAGATAAAGATGAATTCCTACGAAACTGAGCAGGAAAAGGGGTACAACCCAGACGTGAATGGAAAAGAACCGCGTGAGAGTAAATGACCCGATCTGAGAACCGCCCTGGATCAGAAGCACCAGTTGATCTCCGATAAAAGGCACGTCGTGAAACATATTAAGCACCACACCAACAGCGTATACTGCACGTTCATCCCAGCGAAGCACGTAGCCGGTGAAGGACATTGTCAATACCAGAAAAAACTGAAACACCCCCAAGGTCCATGTTCCTTCCCGTGGAGCTTTATAGCCGCCAAGTATCAGATGTCGAAAAAAATGAAAAAAAAGAACTACAACCATAATTCCAGCCGACCAGTAATGAATCCCCCTGACTAATCGGCCCATGGTAAGATGACGAGTAATATACAGGACACTCTCATATGAGTGATCGGCGGCATTGGTATAATAGAGGGTCATGGTGATTCCGGTGACTATCTGAACCATCAGCAAGGCGGCTAAGGTGGCACCATCATGGCCGTACCAGGGGGTTACAGGTACACGCCTTTTCAGAACATTATCCTTAAACTGTGCAATTCCGAAGCGTTCCGCGACGATCCTCTTCAACATTGCCGGTATCTCCTTCAAAAAGATTCAGAAAACAGATTGCTACACCATCGGCGGCACCGACTCGAGATCGATTTCGATCTCGTCATTATCCATTCGAACTGCAAACCTATACATTGGACGACTGGGAGGACCGGCTATCCTTTCGCCGTTTTTATCAAAGATGCCTCCATGGCAGGGACAGAAAAAACATTGGCTTCCCGGATCGAAAGTGAGTGGACAGCCAAGATCAGTACAATTCCTGGAATAGACAATCATTTCTCCAGCCGAAGGCCTCCATGCATATACTGCTTTTTCCCGCAGGGCATGGCCCCATTTTTCTTCAGGCAGAGAGACAATTATTTTACGCATTTCTCCTTCCGGAAAATCATCCAGCGATCCTATGGAGCTCCATACATTTTTTCTTGGACGACTCATCCAGACAGGTGAAAAACTGGCAACCAATGCCGGGATGCCAACCATAGCCGCAGTCGCCAATCCTATAGTTCCGACCATCCACTTCATTATGGTTCTTCTTTCCATTTCGGGCTCCTGCTATAAACCTTGTTTTTAATTCTTGTTAATTAACAACCATCGAGATATGCAAAAACCGGCATACTTTCGATGAAAATTATCAATACAAATAGTGCGTTGAGAGGCCAGCCAAAACTCGATAGATATCGTTCGCCCTCGTCATTTCGATTCTGATTCGCCTGTATTTTATCACGCCTTGTATCCATATAACCGACTATCGTTGCACCTATGGCGGGAGTCAGGGCTATTGCGCTAACGATGATAAGTAGCCAGGCGACACCGCTGATTCCCATATACATCTTCTGGTCAAACCCACTGACACAGCCAAATTCTCCGATCGCATAAATTGACAGTAAGTGAAATGTCCAGGCAATGCCGCCACCTGTAAAAGCAAACCAGCGCCGCCATGCTGCCGGACGAAAACTCATTGCAGCATCAGTATGCATGCACTCCCCCTAATAGATATGGTGATAAGTACGTTATAAAAAACACAATCAAGCCGCTTACAACAGCAAAGAACCAGAACATTTCACTGTTCTGAAGCCAGAGTCGCAGGCGCGGAGTATTAAGCGGCTCTGCGGCTTGCTTTAAACGGAAAAGGGTACCTGCCGTCATTGCCGTTCCAACAAGAACCATTAACAGGACGAATCCATTGAGTGAAAAAAATATTGAAGCATAGGCGTTTTCCGTCGGACCAAAGGGAGTGCTGACCAGGATCCACAACTCTGCTCCGGCAAAGATCAGTCCTGTTGCGACCACTCCCATCATTCCGAAAAGCAGCATCTGCCTGCGGCCCATTCTCCATGCCCACGAATTAATTCCTTGGATGATTCCCCCTGCTGCAAGGATTATCACCGGAATCAGCGGTTCGAGGATTCGAGGCAGAGGAAGATTACCCTGAGGCCATTCTGTAGAATAAAGACGCAGATAAAAGTATGAAAATATCAATGCTCCCAGAATAGTCAAAAGGATGGCGATCATGCCGATCGTGCCCCACCATCCCGTTGCCTTGCTTCCTGAGGCAAACAGCGGAAGGTTAAGGCTTTCGGCAAGTTCTGACGCTTCCTCCTGGGGAAGCTTTGGCTCGATGTATATCCATCTGCCGATCATTATAATTGTAACGATTGCCAGAATACCTGCGAGAAGAAAACTCTTGGCCAGAAAACAGACTGCAGTTAGCAAAATGGCAACAGAAGCCAGAAAAGGCAAATAGGTTGGCCCGGGGAGATATTGCACTGCCTGCGGATGTGCGTTTGTGACATCCGTGACAAGGGTGGCTCGCCAGCGGGAGGGCCTGCAATCGAGTTTTTCAGCCACACTTTTTAACTCCCTGTTGTAGTTATCCGACACAACGGGATTCCATAAAGGATACCTGTCCTGCACTACGGGTGGCTTGCGGAATCCGTAGGGCCCGGGCGGCGAAGCGAGAGACCACTCCAGGGTACCGGCTCCCCAGGGATCCCTGCCGGCGTTGCGCCCCCGGAAGGCGCTCCATAAGAGTCCGAGCAAGGCAATTATAAACCCGGTCACCAAAAAATAAGAGCCGATGGTTGAGATTAAATTGAGGGTGCCGACTCCTAAATCTTCCGGGTAGGTATACACTCGCCGCCGCATCCCCAAAAGCCCTATGATATACATCGGCATGAATGTCAGATTGAAGCCGACAAACATCACTCCGCAACCGCTCCAACCCCATATTTTCCCGGACATCCGACCAGTTATTTTCGGGAGCCAATGATACATTCCGGCAAAAAAAGGAAAAACTGCTCCGCCGATCAGGACATGATGAAAATGAGCCACTACAAAATTGGTATCATGCACCTGCCAGTCAAAAGGCATTGTTGCCACCATTACTCCGGTCAGACCTCCATTGACAAAGATAACGAAGAATCCGAGGATATACAGCATAGGAATACTGAATTTTGGACGACTCCCCCACATGGTAGCGATCCAGGCGAAAATCTGTACTCCGGAGGCTAAGGCAATCATGAAGCTTGCTGCTGTAAAAAAAAGCATAGGCAGATCAGGCAGCCCTGCTGTAAACATATGATGGGTCCACAGCCCGAAGCTGACGAAACCCGTAATGATGATAGCCGCAATAACCAAGGGATATGCCACCAATCTTCGGCGGGCTGCGACCGGGATAACAGTTGAAATAATTCCAGTTGCCGGCAGGAAGATTATATAAACTTCCGGATGGCCGAAAAACCAGAATAAATGCTGCCAAAGCAGAGAACTTCCTCCAAGAGCGGTATCGAAAAACCGAAAGCTTAAAGATCGATCCATCTCCAGCATAAGGCTCGCCAGGAGCAGCGGAGTAAAACCGAAAATAATCATGATACCGACGACCAGATAGCTCCAGACAAAGAGCGGAATATGCTGGATAGACATACCGGGGGCGCGGAATTTTAAAATGGTCACCACTATTTCGACAGCAGCGCTTATTCCGGCAATCTCGACCATACTGAGTCCCAGCAGCCAGAAATCGAGTCCCATACCAGAAAATTTAGTGCCGGACAAAGGCGTGTAGGCTGTCCATCCGGCATCAGGAACCTGGCCGAACAAAAAGCTGGAATACATCGTCAATCCGCCAAACAGATAAAGCCAGTAACCGAAACTGGTAAGCCTTGGAAATCCGATATCTCTGGACCCTATGAGCAGAGGTACGAAATAGAGTCCCAGTCCCTCGATAAACGGCACGGCGAACAGGTAAAGCATAGTCGAACCGTGCATGGTAAAAACCTGATTATATTCGTCCGGCCCAAGAAAGGTGTTCTCCGGTACCGCCAGCTGGGTTCTCATGACAAGCGCTAAGATCATCCCGATAAAGAAAAATGCAAGCGCGGTGACCATGTAGCGAATTCCAAGCGGGCGATTATTAAC
>JBARUR010000094.1:0-2566 GCA_049645845.1 Desulforhopalus sp.
ATGTGGAACAGCTTATCGCCGGCCGTATCGTACAGGCCTTAGGAGGAAGTGCAGGAACAGTAGTGGCTACCGCCCTAGTGAAGGATCTCTATAGTGGTCGTGAAAGAGAGAAGGTTATGGCCACCATTATGTCCATGGTGATTATTGCCCCTATGGTTGCACCGGTTCTTGGTGCACTCTTGTTGAAGTACACTTCCTGGCGGACGATCTTTTTTATGTTGGCCGCAATTGGGGCTATAGCACTTTTGAGAGCGATGATTTTTCAGGAAACTCTGGCGGGAAAATTTACAGGCTCGGTAATCGGTTCGTGGGGCAGACTTTTTGTAGTCTTAAAAAATCTTGGATTTTCATCCCTCTTACTCATCTTCTCTCTAGCCCCGGTTGCTCTCATGGCTTTTCTGGCCTCTGCTTCCTATATCTATATTGACGGGTTTGATCTTACAGAAGGCCAGTTTAGTCTTTTTTTTGCATTTAACGCCACATGTGCCATGCTCGGCCCCACGATCTATATGCGGATGAGGAGACATGTCGAGCCAAATCTGATAATTACCGGGTGCTTTATTCTGATAGCTGTTTGCGGAATAGTTGTTTCCGTCTTTGGTCATATGTCTCCCTGGTTGCTTGCCTTGTCGGTCGGACCGGTTACAATGGCGGTAATCACAGTGCGGGTTCCAGGCACTCATTTGATGCTGGAACAACAGGACGAGGATTCAGGATCCGCATCGGCGCTAATTAATTTTTTTGCAATGTTCATGGGAAGCATGGGAATGCAACTAGTCACGCTTTGGCCTGGTCCCCTTATAAAGAATCTCGGTCATATTCAGATTGGTGTAGGTATGGTTTGTTGCATCTTGTGGCTGCTCTGTCACAACAGGCCGTTTATTACTCAACCTTCAGCGTGAGCACGTAAAACTGGACTGGAGGGGATGATCTCTCTGGGAGCTAACTTTCTATCAGGATTGTGCGGATACATTTTGTTCAATGGAGAGAGTCGATGGAGCCTAACAACGAACTGCCGAACTCTAAGTCTTCACCGCCTTTACCACTTCTATCTGAACTGGTGACTTCGATTGCCTCTGTACGTCACGGAGCTTTGACATTAGCCACTGAAGGGATCATCGGCGGCGTTTGCCGATGGGCGGGCGTTATATTTAGATGATAACTGAAGAAAGCCACTGAGTCAACGCCCAGAGAGCGCCGACGATGATTGCCAGGCCTACGCAGACACTCAAACGATGATTCTGCCACAGGTTTTCCGCTTGCTTTCCGAAGACAAATACCAGCCAGGCAAGTCCGAAGTAGCGTATGCCCCTGGCCAAGGTCGCCGCCAGAACGAATTTCCAGACAGGGTAGCCCGCAGCTCCGGCGGTGAGCATGGCTGTTTGAAAAGGTATCGGAACCACTCCCACCATGAGAATGGCAAAGAAGCCGTGTTGATCAAAGAGGATCTGGAATTTTTCATAGCCCTGTTGCCATCCCATAGCTTTAATCATCCATTGCCCAGCGGATTCAAAGAGAAAGTATCCCATGCCGTAACCAAAAAGCGAGGCGGCCAGGCAACCGGCAGTGACATAGGCGGCAGTTTTCCACAGTCTGTGACGGTAGGTAAGCATGAAGGGGATAAGAACGAATTCTATTGGGATTGGCAGAATGATGGTCTCCAGAAACGAAAGGCCGAAGAGCAACCACATCACGTGTGGGGACCTTTTCAAGAGCTCCAGCCAGTAGCCGATGCGTTCTTCGTGTCGTTTCTTGGAAGTGGAAGAATTCAAGGTTTTACTCCAGCCAGATGGCATCTGAGGTGATAAGCCTGGCCAAATTTTTCTGTAAATTCCTTTGCAGCAGCCATCAAAATCAAACAACATATTTCTTCAGAGCAGCTTTTCAAGCAATTGCGCTTTTCAAAGTGTTGCTCACAATACATTTAGGAGAAAACCTGTTGCCTGGCTCATATCCTGAAAGGATATACTCGAATATTCTTGGTCAGATCAAACGTCAAAGGACAAGCAATTTTAGATACCGAAGAGCGACTTAAGGATTTGAGCTTCTTCTGATAATTTCGCCAAACATGAACTCCAGGTTGACCAGAGCAGTTCATTGTTGGTCGAGCGGTTAGACAGTTTATACTACACCACGAATAAATCCTGGTAAGATTAAGTGGGTATATCAAAGCCAATGATTCGCCAAAGAAATTGACTTTTACCAAGCTCATATGTTGAGGCGGATAAGTATTTTCTACTGGGCGAATGTTTTCTCCACTTCCACCTGCCGCTCAAGCTCGACGACCAGTTGCGCAGGCAGTCCTAAACGTGCAGCCAGCATGGCGAGATAAGACTTTTCCGCTGCCGAATCAACCTCTACAGCCAGCAGTGATGCCGCGTAGATTTCTGCCGCGATCTCGGGGCTGGTTGCGCTGTTAACGATGGCGTCCATATCGACAGGATGCCCCATCTCTTTTACCAGCAGATTCTGACTTTCGGGATCAAGCCCTAGCGATTGGATCTTTTGAAAAACGGCTTGGCTCTCCTGTGCATCGAGGCGACCATCGGCTTGCGCAACGGCAATC
>JBARUR010000095.1:0-11696 GCA_049645845.1 Desulforhopalus sp.
ATGATCCATCCGCCACGACTGCCGGCCAGCAATAGAACAATTAAACATAATAAATTCAATATACTGCTCAATACCAGATGTTTTTTCTCGTGCAAGAATAGAAATATAAAAGAAGAATAAACAGCCAGAAACAAGCCTAATTTAATTTTATAACCAAATATTCCATTTAATCTTTGAGGAATGACTGGGTAGCCAAACAGATCTGTTCCTGTAACATACTGAATAAGTGCATCAAAAATCCAAAAGGAGACGATGAGCAGGCAATATTTATTGATTCGTTTAAAGCTCTCAATGGTTGAACAATATTTTAAGACAGCCAGTCCGGCCAAAAAGAACCTTATATATTCAATGGAGAGACTGGATGTTTTGCTCAATTTGTAGCTGTCCGGGATAGAAAAGATGATAGGTACCCATAAGCAGAGAAAAAATAAGGAAAAAAACAGGGTGGATTTGTTCCAGTTACCTTTTTTAATGTTCTCAACGAATACCTTTAAGCCAATGATTGCCAATAAGGCCAAGGGTACCTCTGCCATTCTCCCAACAGGAAAAAGCAGCAGACTTGAGATGATCAGCCATGGAACTATAATAGAGAGAGTGCCTTCTTTCATAATGGCCCCTGCATCAAATTTCATACTATCTCCTTAAACATCGGTTTTTTGCACTGTTTTCATAATAAAACAGGTTTTAGTTTTGAAGTTGGTTAAATCTATTGAAAGATGCTGTTCGAGCCAGCTACAGGCCTTTTGCGATCATAAGAAAAATCATTCTCTGGTGGGTTCAATAGGGGGCTTTAGGCTAATGCATTGATATCTGAAGAGAAGTAAGATCAGTGATCTTTGAGCTTAGTCTGATTTTTCGAAAACATATTCTTTTCATGCGGATATGGCAAGAAATTTTCAAATCCTCCGGAATGGTGAATCAGGCAGCAGATGTGAGTTTTTTAAAGCTTGTTATAGGACTTTATATTGACAGAACAAACTCAATCTCAATATTTGATCCAAGGGGTAATCCGGCGACCTGCACAGTGGATCGTGCAGGAGGTGTTTCGGTGAAAATGGATCCATAGGCTGCGTTGACTTCCTGAAAATCAGCCAGGTCTGTGAGGAAAATTGTTGTTTTTACCACATGGCTTAAGTCAGTATCTGCTTTTTCAGCAATGGCCTGAGCATTTTTGATGATCTGTCTGGTTTTGATTCCGATATCTCCGTCAATAATTTTACCGCTAGCCGGATCTATAGGCAACTGGCCGGAAATGAAAATGAGGTTGTCAGTAGCTATGGCTTGTGAATAAGGGCCGATAGCAGCGGGTGCCTGGTTAGTGGAAATTGCTCTTTTAGTCATAGTATTCTCTCTTGTTTCGGGTTGAGTTATTAGTTTGATCCTTTAGTGGATTTCAAAAAGATATTGGACGCCGACGGCGAGAGTGTCAACAAATAAATGAAAGGCTTTTAAATAAAGTCGAGTATTCCCAGCATGGTAAAAAAAAAATCCTGGAAATAGGAAGTTGCTACTGATTGCATATGAGAATTATTTGCACCTATTCCTTGAAAAATTTCATTAATGTGCAGATATTATAACCCAACGAATCGAATCAATCTACATCAACCCATCAGGAGGAAACGATGGCAGAGCAAAGGAAAAATTCACTCCATAATCATTTAACTTCAGTGAAAAAAGGCGAACGGGTTTTCGAAAATGCATTTCAGGGTGTTTCTCGAATGGTGTTGGAGGGAGATATCGACAAAGTTGTGGTCAACGGGAAGAGTACCTTTGATTTCAGGATATTCAGGGAAGGAAAAAAACATATTATCGGCATGTATGACGAAATAAATTCATTTGTTTCGTTTGTAAAGGATGCTTCCCAAGGTGGTTCATCTAAAGAAATGGCTTTTGTTCTGGTGGGTGAGCCTGGAAACGGTAAAACCTTTCTCGTTGAATATCTCTGTAAAATGTACCGGGATTTTTTATCGATTCCAAAAAACAAAAAATATACCTTCCGTTTTGTCGGCATGGACAAAATCGGCACCTACGGGAATATATCCACTATCGAATCCCAAACCTACGAAGATCCGATGATTCTTGCCATGAATCTCAACGAATCCAGCTCAGAAACAGAGAAATATCTCTCCAGAAGATATCGTGTTGCCGATGACATGCTGGAGACCTGGTATGATAATTACCGACCGCTTGGTGCCTGCTCCGCTTACATTTGGAACGATATTCGTGAATATACCAACGGTAATCTGGATGATATGCTCGAATTTATCGAGATTGTCCCGGTGCCTCTCATTGAAAGTCTCGGAACGGTCACGGGTAAATATCCGGCCAAGGATAAAATCACCTCTTCGGCAGTCGATCTTTTAGGGGAGGAATCGATTCAGCGATTGCTGCATATTACCGATACCAATAATCCATACAGATTTGATCTCAGGAGAGGTGCGCTGGCACGAGTGGCAGGCGGCGGTATCCATTTCAGCGATGAGATTTATAAAAACAAAAAGGATCTGGTTCAGGTTTATCTCGGTATCATTCAAAACAGGTCGATTGAAATTGATGGTTACAAATGGCCAATTGATACGCTTATCGTCGCTACCAGTAACAACTCGGAATTCAATCGTTTCCTGGCTGAAAAGGAGGAAGCACCAATCGTTGACCGCTGCCGGATTTGTTATGTTTCCCATAATACCCATTACGGATTGCAGAAAGAGCTTACCACCTATGCAATTGGTAATGAATCGAAGACGACCCTGACAGGCGATGCGATGCATCAGGATCCCAATCTCAATTATGCAGCTTCGGTCGGGGTAGTGCTAAGCCGGTTGCCGAGATCGGAAAAACTCACCCCTATTGAAACCATGAAGCTTGCTGCCGGAGAAGTTGCCGGAGAAAAGAGTCTGAAGACGCTTTCCGAGGTTATCGATACCCTCAGCCAGGAACACGACATTACCAAGCGATTCGGCCAAAAAGGACTTGGTCAGAGAAATCTCGGCCGTTCGATCCAGCTTATGCTGGAGAGTTCCGAGACCAACGAAGGTAAATGCATGTTTGCCTACGATGTGTTTCATGCCTTAGAGAGGGCGATCCTCGACTATGTGTCGGAGGCTAAAGACCGGGCAAAGTTCCTCGATGACCTGAAGATCGCAAAGGGTTTATACCGGGAACGGGTCATGACCGAGATGTTCAACGCCTATATGGACGAACCGCTGGCCATTCGAAAGGATGTAATGAACTATGTCAATATGATTATCGGCATAGACGCGGAGAATCTGGGGGCGGACAAAATGTGGAAATATAAGAATCCCCAGACCAATGAACTGCAGGCCCTGAAGATTGACGAGCGGTATATCAATTCGGTTGAAGACGGCCTTGGGTTGAAAACCAGGGAGCAGAAGGATTCTTTCAGGACCTCGATTCGCAAAATCTATGGACAGAAGATATCTGTACGACCGGACTATGATTTTATGGATAACCTTGAGTTGGTAAAAGCAGTCACCGATGTTCGGTTAAAATCCGATATCGCCGGATCCGGCAGCCTTATCGGAGCACTCGCCAATAGAACCAACGAAGAAAATCAGAAGTTATATGATCGTATGATCGAGACAATGCTCCATAAGCTGGGATACTGTACAACCTGTGCCCAGAAAACCATCGAATACTTCTGTACGCAGGTTGATGAAAACTAACCCGGTGAAAAATCCGGCTTAACCTCGTTTCGAGGAGATAAATGCAGCCTGATAAAATTTAAAAGCGAATGGTATCAAAATGAAAAAGAAACTCCAGACGCTCTATCAAAGTCTGAAGGAAAAGGGGCTGACTCCGGAACAGGACAGAATAATTCGATACGAGATAGATTTATCTGAGCTTGACGGAAACCATCGAAGCTTTGTGCCGGAACCGGCAGTCCGGGATATCTACAGCTACAGGGATCCGGAAATGCTGCATGACGCTTCCCCTCCTAACCTCATGGCGCTCACCACGGTCCAATCTCTTGATTATCTGCTCGAAAAGGATAAACAGCGGGAAAAAGACGGTTTCCCTCGGAAAATCAGAGTCGGCAAAATGGTCAAACCGAGCCAGAACGGCGATGATAAAGTCGTCATTGTGCCGACAACTGTAGAGGAAAAACTGCTCCATGACAAAGTTCGCTTCAATGAAGAAGGGGAAGGAGAGGGTGATGGGGAGGGATCCGCGCAAGGTGGTTCCGGGGATGGTGAAGAAGGCGAAGTCATAGGCGAACAACCGGTCAGGCCTGAAGATGGCGGACAGGGCGGAGCCGGCCAAGGCAAGGGAGGTGAGCATGACGTTGAATCAAATGCCTATGATCTTGGCCGGATTCTCACCGAGCAGTTTGAGCTGCCTAATCTCAAGGATAAGGGGAAAAAGAAGTCGCTTACCAAATATACCTATGATTTGACAGATAAAAACAGAGGGTTTGGGCAGATACTCGATAAGAAGTCCACTCTTAGAAAGATCATCCAGACCAATATTGCCCTTGGACGTGTACACGCAAAGAGCCAGATCGACAGCCGCAAGCTCTTGATTTCTCCTAGGGATCGTATCTATAGAATACTCTCCAAGGAAAAAGACTATGAATCACAGGCAATCGTCTTTTTTGTTCGGGACTATTCCGGCTCCATGGGCGGAAAACCGACTGAACTCGTCGTAAATCAACATGTCCTGATCTATTCCTGGCTGATTTACCAGTATAAGCATCAGGTAGAAACCCGGTTTATCCTGCATGATACCGAGGCAAAAGAGGTCAAGGATTTTCAGACCTACTACAATTCAACAGTAGCCGGGGGTACCCAAGTCGCCAGTGCGTATTCATTGGTTAATAAAATTGTCGAAGAAGGATCGCTTGAAAGGGACAATAATATTTACGTTTTTCATGGTACCGATGGGGATGACTGGGATACTAAAGGCGATAAAGCCGTGCCGGAATTAAAGAAGATGCTGGCCTATGCCAGCCGTGTCGGCATAACAATTGCCGAGAATGGTTATGGTATCTCCGGTCAGACTGAGGTCGAAAAATATATTCGTAAATCAGGACTACTGGAAGAGAGAAAAGATTTACTGCGAATGGATGTAATCTCCAAGGAAACGACTGAAACCCGATTGATCAAGGGCATCAGAGATCTCATATCCTGATTCTCCACACCAGAATGTGCATCCAGGCAGTAACAGCTCTCAATGTGAGGTAATATGGAACTGGTTAGTCAACACGCCAAGAAGATCATGGAAGGATGTAAGGAAAGAGCTCGTGATGCGGGGTTACGTTTTCAGGATGAGAGTCTTGAATACATAGTAACCAACCGTGATTTTTTGCAGCTGTCACCAAAGAACATGATCCCGACTCTCTACGATTACTGGGTTCAGGATGTAGAAATATTGAAGGAACAGGGGCAGTATGAACTCTATCCCAATAATCCATACGAAACGGTTATAAATACCCGTCCACCTATTTCTTACTATAACGATAACAACCCGGACTGGCTGAATGTGATGATTTTCTATCACGTCATCGGGCATATCGATTTCTTTCAGAATAATCTCTATTTCCGACACACCTGGGATTACGATTTTGCCGGAAAGGCCTTGGCCGACAAAAGATTGCTGGCCAAGCTCCGCTCTGAGAAAGGTCGGTGGGTCGACTATATCATTGAATTTTCCCGGGCGATCGACAACCTGGTCGGTTATTTCGATTTGCTGTCTTCTTTTACCACTGAGAAAAAGAAATTATCGCGGGTTGATTATTACTTCGATATTTTTCTGCAGGAAAAAAAAGATAATACCATTGCCGGATATGTTGCTGAGATAGAAAGATATAATAAATCCATGCGGGAATTCCCTAAAGATGGTGCCACGCGATTTATAGAGAGTGTAAAACTGAAACATGCCGAATTCGAGTCTTTGTACCAGAAGGCTCTTAAGGAAAAGGCCAAAGGCAATAAACTGGATCTGCTCCAGTTTCTCATGGAGAATTCCGATTTTCTCAACCGGGAAGAGAATAAATGGATGATGATGGTCATAGAGGTGATCCGCAGCACATCGCTCTATTTTCAACCGCAGATCAGAACTAAGATTCTCAATGAAGGCTGGGCAAGCTACTGGCATGAAAATCTTTTTTTAAATGATGATCGTATCAGTGGGCATGAGGTGGACTTCGCCGTTATTAACGCCAAGGTAACCTCAATGCCACGTGTTGGTTTGAATCCTTATGCGCTTGGCATGCGACTTTTCTATTACCTGGAGGCTCAAGCCGAAGCTGGAAAAATATCCTACGATTACCAGAGAATATCCGACAAGCATACGCGGAAAAATTTTAATACGGAGACAGGTAACGGGAGGGATTTCATCTTCTCCGTCCGGGAAAATTTTTGTGACTCGATGTTTGTCAATAATTTTATTGACCAGGATTTCATGGACTTACACAAGCTTTTTGTCGCTGATAAACGGATGAACAAGCAACGCATGACATGGGAATATTATGTGAAATCCAAAAAGGCCAAAGACTACAAGCAGATGATAGCGGACTCTCTCTATCATCCTCCGTCAGTATCAATCACTGTTGGTGACGACAAATCCCTGGTCCTTAGTCACCTTTTTGAAGGGAAACCATTATATCGGGATTATATCGAAGGAACATTGCTGGGACTGGAATTTCTTTGGGGAGCAAAAGTGAGTCTGTTTACCCATGAAGCCGAACGTGTGAGGCGGGAACCGGGACAATCCCGGCCCCCACAGGCTGAAGGGGCGCAGGGAGACATTGCCTGGAAAAGAATCCGGTACATGATGAAAGACAGAAAAATGTCGAGGGCAGTGATTGAATAATAGCAGGGAAGGTGTGTAAATTATGCGTGATTTGACAAAAGCTTTGAGCAATCTGGATAAGAACAGGGAGCAGTGGCGCCAATCTCCGATACTCTCTTTTTCTGATTATCTTCAGGAAGTATTAAAGAATCCGGAACGGATGATTCGCAATATATATCAGCTTTACTCAGATATGATTGATACTTTGGTGGAGAAAGGTGTTGATGAATATGGCGATGACCCGGAATCAATTCAATTTCTGAAATATGACTGCCGCAAACTTTTTGTCGAGGGTTCAGACAGACCGTTTTTTGCCGATAGACTTTTTGCTAATCGTTTAATAAGGCACGTCGAAAGTTTCAAGGTTGGCGCAAAACAGAACAAGATCTATATCTTCGATGGTCCTCATGGAAGCGGTAAGTCAACGTTTTTAAACAACATGCTGCGTTCATTTGAGAATTATGCCAATTCTCCCGACGGCAGCCGGTATGAAGTTGTATGGCGCCTGAAGCATGATCATCTGGTTGGTGGGGTGCATAGTTTCCACTCTCTTACCGAAAAACTGGCCTGGGTTTTGGAAAATGATGGAAAGAAAGAACTGGCCTCGGAGATGAAGTGTGCCTGTAAGGATAATGCCGATTTAAGTGGATATTTTGAGGTCCCTTGTCCTAGCCACGACAATCCTCTCCTGCTCATCCCTAAGGATGTCCGTCGTAAGTTTTTTGATGATCTTTTTGAAAACGATGAGTTTAAATGGCAGCTGTTTACAGGAAAGAAGTACGAGTGGGTCTTCCACGAAGAACCATGTACTATCTGCGTTTCACTCTATCAGGAGCTGTTAAAAAAATATCACGATCCTCAGAAGGTAATGGAATGTATCTGCGCCCGTCCATATATTTTTAATCGGCGCCTGGGAGAGGGAGTTTCAGTGTTTAATCCTGGAGACAAGCCTCTTCGCCAAACCATCATGAATAACGAGATTATCCAGAAAAGTCTCGATGCTGTGCTGCCTGGAAGCAAGCGTGTCAGTTATCTCTTTTCCCGTTATGCAAAAACCAATAATGGTGTGTATGCTTTGATGGATATTAAATCGCACAACACCGAAAGATTGATGGAGTTACATAATATTATCAGCGATGGAGTTCATAAGGTCGAAGATATTGAGGAAAAGGTTAATTCGCTGCTTTATGCCCTGATGAACCCTGAGGATAAAAAATTACTCGACGACCTTCGTGCTTTCACTGATCGTGTCGAATATATCAATATTCCTTATGTGCTTGATTTGCAAACGGAAGTAGATATTTATCGCGAAAATTTCGGTAAACACATTGATGAAAGTTTTCTTCCGAAGGTATTGCATAATTTTGCCAGGGTCATTATTGCCACCCGGTTGAGAACCAGATCAGAAGCGATGGAGGAATGGATTGGACAACCGGACAAATATGAGATGTACTGCGACACCAATCTTCAGCTGTTAAAAATGGAAATTTTTACCGGCCACATTCCTGAATGGCTGTCTGAAGATGATGTCGCCAATTTCACCGCCAAAAGAAGGCTTAAGATCGTTGCCGAGTCCGAACAGGATGGGTGGAAGGGACTTTCAGGCCGGGATTCCATCAAATTGTTCAATGAATTCTATTCCACGTATGCCCGCACAGACAAGCTTATCGATATGTCGATGCTCGGCAAATTTTTTAGAAAGTTCTGCAAGAATGATCGTGATATCCTGCCTATGGGATTTCTCGATTCCCTGCTGAAAATGTATAATTACACGGTATTGCAGGAAGTGAAGGAATCCTTGTATTATTATAACGAAGAGCAGATTTCGAGAGAAATAATCAACTATATTTTTGCTGTGAATTTTGAGATAGGAGCAGTGGAAACCTGTGAATTTACAGGTGAGCGTTTAGATATTACAGAGGATTTTTTTAAGAGGATGGAATCGCGGCTGATGATTGAACCTGAGAACAGCATCGCGTTTAGAAACAGCGTACAGAAGGCCTATACTACCAGTGCTCTTCCTCAGGAGATGTTGCGGGACGGACTGCCAATTACCGAGACTTCGCTCTATCAGCATCTGTATGAAAAATGCATCCATAATCTCAAGGAAAAAGTTCTTGAGCCTTTCCTGAAAAATGCCAATTTCAGACGTGCTATAAAGGATTTTAATCGGGAAGAATTTAAAACTTACGATAAAAAGATACAGAGTGACGTTACTTATATGATAGATAATCTTCAGCACAAATATCGCTATCCGCGGCAAGGCGCTAAAGAAATTTGCATGTATGTTGTCGATAATAATATCGCGGGCCAGTTTGCCTCGAGAAGAATATTGGATCGATAATTTTGTGCTCTCACATAGAGGTTTTGCAGAATTATACATTTACACCCTTATAAAATTTTCATTCCCAAGGGTACGGAAAAATTAATCATTGGGACTTTACCGCCGCCGCGATTCTCTCAGGGGAACCTCAAACAAAGGGACGTTGATTTCTGCTATGGGAGCTGCGATGGCATGCTGTGGCCGGTTCTCGATGAAATATTTTGTCTCGGACTTCGTTATGATAATTCCCTTGAGGCGGTGAAAGAACGCCTGGATTTTCTTATCCGTGAAAAAATCGGCATCTGCGATATTGTTGAATCCTGCAGGCGAATAAAGATCGATGCTTCTGATCTCGGCATGCTGGAAATAAGGCAAAGAAATATACTTCGGCAGCTCCAGCTATATCCATCTATCGATACCTTGATTTTTACCGGCGGAAACACCAAAAATGGCCCGGAGTATCTTTTCCGGCGGCAATTAAAATCGAGTGGGCTAAAACTTGACTGCATCGGCAGCGAAGTACCTAGGAGGCATCAATTTATTCATCATGAAAAAGTGTATACCACTATCTCCCTCACCTCTCCCTCAAATGCAGCAAACAGAGCAATAGGAAGCAGTGCTCTCTACAAAAGATGCAAAGCTGCAAATCCTTTCTACACCACTTTTGACTATCGTGTTGATCAGTACAGACAGGTTTTTAAAGCCTTACCGAAATCAGATTAAAGAATTTCCCGCCTCCTTGATGTGTCTGATAATAATATTTTCTATGCCGGAATAGTGCCCAAGACCATAGTCAATAGCTTCCACCTCAAGCTTTCTGCTTTCTAGCCTGGATTTCCAGGAGGAGTTACTGTCATTGATAATGTCTCTTTTGTAGTGCATTCCTGCAACGAGGAAAAATGGGATGATGCATACTTTTGCAAAGCCTTGACCGGCGATCTCATCGACCAAGTGGCTAGTGTCGGGATATTTTTCCACCACACCCACATAAACCCTCTCCCCGAATTTCTTCCGGAGAGTTTTTTCCAGACTATAGTAGGCCGTCCATGTTGGATGGTGTGTGCCATGGCCTAGAACCAGTATAGCCTTGTCAGGACGTTTTGAAATTATCGGCCGTAAAATTTCTCCAACCTGATCATAGTCTGCAGGGCTTGTCAGCAGAGGCTTGCCGACAACACAATTTAGCTGAGATTCTCTAACAATTTTAAAGAGACTGTGAAACTCGGTTCCAGGAAACAAATGGAGGGATTGCACAATAGCCTTTGAAATCCCCCGTTCCGCCAGTTGATGAAGAACTTCTTCAGGACGGAATACTGTGGATTGTTTTCGATCTTGAAGTTCCCGGTTTATTACCTTCGAGGAGTATGCCCAGATAATTTCCGATTGTGGAAAATGGTTACGGATACAAGCGTCCAGCAGTGAGTAGGTGGCAATTGCTTTGGAGGTCGTTCCAAACGCCGACATGATAATAGGAAAGTTCATGAAAAATGAATAAATATCAATAGCTAAGTTAAAGAAATTGGTAATGAACGCCTCTTTGATAAGTTTTGTGAGAACTATACTTGTACGCTGACATCAAAGCCAAAGAAAATTATAATCATTAAAATATTTGAAAATTATAAAAAAAAATGATACTATTTTTTAAACTTTATACAGTTTTTTGGCTGGACCACTTGACTTTAATTAGACAGTTGTAGTATTCAATTAATCAGTTGTTTAATTAAATGCTTTTGTTCTTGCGTTTTGGGCAGGGAAACTTCAGGTACCTTGGATGGTCGAACAATTACTGTGGGAGGAGAACAACGATGGTGAAGAAATTTTCAATCATGGCGTTGGCAGGGATGCTCGCTCTACCGACATTAGTAACAGCAGCTAATGGAACGGACGTAGCTGAGCTGGAGAAAAAAATTGATGAGCTGAGCAGGCAGCTCGATGAACTTCGCGGGGCACTGAATGCTCAGTCTGAAAAAAACGAGGCTTTGGCGGAAAATGTTGAAGATCTGGGCAGTGATATGGAAGATATGGATGACCGATCCGAAGCCTGGGATCTGATATCAAGATTTGATTTGTATGGAGATTTTCGCAGTCGGTTGGATTTTTACAACGCGGAGACCGTCTTCGGCAAAGACATTGATAATGACACCATCTGGACTAACAGATTTCGTCTGAATTTACAGGTCAGGGCAACTGAAAACGTCCAATTCAAAGGCCGTTTGGCGATGTACAAAACCTGGGGCAACCAGTCCGCCTTTACTGACGACAGTGATGCGATGTATCCACTTTTTGACGGCAATGTTACCAGATCCCCTACCGGAGACAGCGCCCTGTATGTCGATCGTGCATTTGTTAACTGGACCAACATAGGCGGCTTGCCGATGTGGTTCTCTATCGGCCGTAGACCGACCACCGATGGTCCACCTGCCCACATCAGAATGGGCCTCGACGAGCGACAGGCAACGCCTATGGCCTTTATGGATTGGCCATTTGATGGGATTTCGGTCGGATATGCCTGGAACTGGGGCGCAGAAGCTCTTGGTGACAGTCGGATTCGTTTCTGTTATGG
>JBARUR010000096.1:0-8334 GCA_049645845.1 Desulforhopalus sp.
GTATCCGAGAAGTGAAGCAATGAACTATAGTTGCCTATGTTTATTGCTTCAACGACGAAAGAGACACGGTAAGATCGGCTGGCCTTCGGTGAACATTGTGAAAATTTCAGTTTTAGCAAAGCGGAACGTAACATATTAAATCCTTGATATTTTATTGAAATTTACACAATGTTCATGAGAAATCCGGGCTAATCCTTAATGGTTTTGGTGACGCGTATCATCTTGATCTGTCTGGAAGTAGCGCTTTGAACCTCAAGCCGAACTCCGGCTATCTCGACGCTGTCACCAGTCACCGCCAATCGTCCCAGCAGGTGGATAACCAGACCGCCCATTGATTCATATGGACCCTCGGGCAATTCGATATCGAAATGTTCTTCGATTTTCTCGATATCAACCCAGGCATGTACCTGGATAGTGGAGTCATCTATTATCTCGATGATGCGCTCATCTTCATCGTATTCATCATCAATCTCTCCGACAATCTCCTCCAGGATATCTTCAAGGGTGATAAGGCCGCGAACAGCACCAAACTCATCGGTGACCATAGCCATATGCAGTTTTCGTTTTTGAAATTCGCGCAGCAAATCGACAATGGGTTTAGTCTCTGAAATAAAATAGACCGGCCGCAGATAACCTGCAAGATCGGCCGGTTCTTCATTTGGGCGCGCGCAGAGTTTGAGGAGATCTTTGGCATGTATTGCACCAATAACCCGGTCCGGGTTTTCCCGGTAAACCGGAATCCGGGTAAAGCCGCTTTCAATGACGATCTCTATAAGTTCCGACATTGGAGATGTCTCATCGAAAGAGACGACTTCCGCCGCCGGAGTCATGATTTCAGAGGCAAATGTTTCCCGAAACTCAAGAATGGAATTGATCATTCTCTCCTCAAGCCGGGATATCAGACCATGTTCCTCCCCTTCTTCGAGAAGCTCCTGGATATCATGATCTAAATCTTGTTTTGTCCCTGGTTTTCTGAAATTAATAGTTGATAATAATTTCCTTAAGAAACCTTTTTCCTGGTCCGAGTCCTGTTCGTCAGATGTTGTATCTTTATTCATTGTGTAGAATGATAGTGCAGAGTTGTTATTGTCTGCAGCAGTTATGAGGGTTTGATGGCGTAAAGAATAAACTTCATCAGCATGGTAATGAGTATGAAGTTTCCTTTTGAGCCATCCTTGCGTTTTATGTTTTACAAGTGTATCACTTGTATCACTTTTTTATTTAATATTTTTTATTATATACATAGATAAATAACATTACGTGTAGAAAAATCAATCTTCTCTTTTCAAATAGTATAACTGTTTACTTGAAAGAGCGATCTGGCCTCTCAATTTCAGACCTATAAAATATCCGTAGATATCGACCTGAGTGAGACTCCGCGTGCGTAAAAAAGTGTACAAGCAAGTCAATGGATAAAGATGACCTTGTACAACAGCCTGATCGTGCCTATAAGCTGTCAAGAAGAAAAGAAAGATCTCGTACTGTTACGATAAGGTTCAGTGTAAAACCAGTACCGTTTGCATGATTTTACTTTTCTATTCTGCGCTGCATGACTATAGTAGCGTCGATTTGTGAATTCATATATTGCAATCAGTATGCTTCAGTGCCTTACTCCAGAAAACCTGTCAAAAACACAAGAAATCTGGAGAATACTTTAAAATTAAAATCTTAAAGTAATCTCCAAGGCACTTACACCCGCAAAGCACGGGCACTAAAAAGAGTCCCCTACAAAGCATGGGGGATTGAAAAGAATAGCCCCTTGTGGGGTGTTAGCAAAAAAAGCGGAAAAACAACCTGCAAACCATAATATTTTTACTCTACGAGGAACAGTTTGGAAGGAAAGGTTCTTATAGCTAATCGTGGCGAAATAGCCATTCGGATCATGAATGCCTGCAAAGATCTTGATCTCGACTATGTCGTTGTCTTTACGGAAGCAGACAAAGATTCGGAGCATGTGCGCCGTAATATCACCAGCGGTCCTGAACAAAACGCCTGGCGAATTACCAGTTACACCGAGCCCAATGACATTTTTGCCGTAGCCGATCATACCGGTTGCACGGCTATCCACCCAGGATATGGTTTCTTCTCGGAAGATTATCGTTTTGCCAGACGAGCAACTATCCGCGATCGGGCACTCACATTTATAGGACCCAACTGGGAAGTGATCAGGGACCTTGGTGACAAAATAAATACCAAGCGGGTCGCCAACAAACTTGGAATCCCTACAATCCCCGGAACAGATGCACCGATCTACAACGAGATGGAGGCAGAAGAAATTGCTGCCGGACTACTCGATGATCAGCGGCAGGCCGGAATTGAAAATCCTTCAATCCTTGTCAAGGCAGCTGCCGGAGGCGGCGGCATGGGCATTGAAGAAGTGACTGAAATTGAACAGTTCCGACGGGTATATCGGCAGCTGCAAAACTACGCCAAGAGGCAATTCGGCGATGGTGGAGTACTCATTGAGCAATGCCTGCGTGATTACAACCACCTTGAAGTTCAGCTGGTATGTTCTAAATATGGTGAACGAATCCATTTCAGTTCAAGGAACTGCACGATACAGTCCACCGGACGGCAGAAACGTGTTGAAGCGGCGCCCGGTTTCCATGAATCCTGTTTTGAATATGATTTCGACGAAAAAAAAGTACTTGATCAAATTGTCAAATATTCTCTTAAACTGGCAGATTATGTAAAATATGATAATGTCGGCACTTGGGAATGGATTATCAGCAGATCCGGTCAACCTTATTTACTCGAAGTCAACACCCGTATTCAGGTTGAAAATGATATCTCGGCACGAATTAGTTACATAGGAGGGGAACAGCCGAACCTCATCCGGGAGCAGATCCGTCTCGGTCTCGGCAACAGGCTTGGATACAAGCAGAGCGCGGTGAAGTTCAAAGGTGCCGCAATTGAACTACGGATAGTGGCCGAGGATACCCGTCGGGGTTTTGCTCCCTGGATCGGTACAATCACTGAATTTAAATTTCCTGAATATCCGTGGTCGATAGTATATTCACATGTTCCCGGCGATAGACCGTACACTATTCCAAGCGATTTTGACCCGAACCTCGCGCTTGCATTAGTCTGGGGAGAATCGATGGATGATGCAAAGGCCAAAGCCGCCCGATTTATCGATGAAACCGTAATCCGCGGCAAAGATTCATCCAATGAACCTATCATCACCAATCTTGACTACCTTAAAAACAATCTTGATCGCCTGCTGGCTTTTTAGTGCTTTACTCCAGAAAACTGTCAAAGATAACTATACTTGGAAACGCCACTGAAATTAAGAACTCAAAGTAACAACCAAAGCACTTATACCGGCTTATTTCCCATTTACCGGGGTTAGTGCTTTACTCCAGAAAACCTGGAAACGCTTCTGAAATGCATTTTAGTGGATTCACCCCTGCAGGGTTCAGAAATCACCTTACAAAAATAGCTTCAACATGAACGAATTACTCAAGCAGCTTCTAAAAATAGAAGAACGGATCAATTACCTGCTCCAGGTAAAAGATTTCTCAAACTGGGGCAATCTCGACGGCTTCAAGAAAAATTGCGACCAGCTCAAGCAGAACATATACGAACACACTGAGGAAAATCTCTCAGCTGAGATCCGTAAGCTCAATGAATCGGTAAGTTTTCTCGAAGAACGGGCGGAAGAACACCTCACCCCGATGGAGAGGGTTCGGATTGTTCGGTCCATTCAGCGATTCAGCCTGAAAGACATCCTGGAAAATGTCTATGAGGATTATACCGAGCTTGGCGGTGAAGGTGATGCCAATGTCGATCCGGCAATGATTTGCGCCAAAGCTACTATCACCAGAAGAATTAAAAACAAACCCTACACCGCCTCTGTCATGGTAATCGGACAGGAAACAGGCCATGGTGAGGAATTCCGCAATGGTGGTTCCTGCAAACCACAGGGCAACGAAAAGGCACTGCGCTACATGAAGGTCGCAGAAACCGAAGGAATTCCCATCCATTTTTATATTTTTACCCCCGGCTCCTATCCTGTCGAAGAAGGGTCCGGTGCAGCCCAGCAAATCGCCCGAAACATATATGCCATGACCAAGCTCAGGGTGCCGATGATTTCAATGATATCAGAGGGCGGCTCGGGAGGTGCGGAAGCCATTGGACTTTCCGACTATAGAATGATGGCCTCTCATGGCTACTATTCTGTTATTTCTCCTGAAGGTGCTGCTGCAATTGAAGGAAAGATCCGTGAAGGCTCGAAGGTTCCCAAAGAATTGATTGAGGTCTGTGCCGACAGACTCAAACTGACTGCAGAGAATAACCTGGATAAAGGAACTATCGACCGGATAATCTATGAGCCTCTGCTTGGTGCGCGAAGAGACGATTTTGCTTTTTTCGCAAAACTCCGTGCCGAAGTGCTTCGGGCGACTGATAAAGTTGTTCTTTCCACCAAGAGTTTCAGTGCACTGCGCACCTATGAAATCCGGAGGAAAAAACATAAGCCTGCAGAAGAGGAAGAACTCCAGATGGAGGTGCCCTGGGATCTGAATAAAGAGGAAATCAAAAGGCTTTTGAATCTCCGCTCCAAAAAATATCTTGCGATGGGCAAAAATGGCTTCGTCGGTCAGTCTGAAGCGGAAGAAGGTATCTATAACCTCGCCAAAGTAAAAACCGAAAAGGTTTATTACACCCTGCGCTACGATATAATGAAAAATCATAAGCGCCAGGTCAGCAAGGTGATAAAAGATGTATCCGGAGAAGGGTCGGTTATGCTGAAACGTATTACCGAACCGATAACCGCCTTCATTGACCTTTTTGGCAAGAAAAAACCGGACAAACCCCAACGATTGCTTACTTACTCCGGAAGCAACAACCAGCAGGAGGGTAAATCCCGACGGGTTGACCCATTGGAACTCACCGACACCTACACCAGTCCTCTTGCCAACGCAGATCGTACCGTAAGCTGTCCCAATGCCGATAAATATGGCTGTAAAGATCTCTGGATACCTGATCTCTATGGTGGTTTTGCCGGTGTCTGTGAGACGTGTGGTCATCATTTTCCACTTGAACATCAGTGGTATCTGAAAAATATCTTTGACCCCAACTCCATCAAACAATTCAACACAGAGATATCATCCGGCAATCCGCTTAATTACACCGGATTTACAGAGAGATTACAGTTAGCCAAGGATAAGACAGGGAAACGCTCAGGCAACATGACCTTTCATGCCAAGGTAAATGGCATTCAGATCGTTGTCGCCATGCTCTATTCTGATTTTCGTAATGGTACAGTGGGTTCTGCAGAAGGGGAAAAATTTGTCCAGGCCTGCGCCCTTGCCAAACGGAAAAAAAGACCCTTCCTGGCTTACATCCATACAACCGGCGGTATCCGTATCCAGGAAGGAACTCTCGGAGTTACTCAGATGCCGAAATGTACTATGGCTGTGCGCGAATATATAGATGCAGGCGGCTTGTACCTGGTGGTGTATGACAATAATTCATATGCCGGACCTGTGGCTTCTTTTCTCGGCTGCTCACCTTACCAGTTTGCCATTAGGTCAAGCCGGGTTGGTTTCGCCGGTCCCCGAGTTATCCGTGAAACAACCGGCTCAGATATTCCTCCAGACTATCATTCCGCAAGAAACGCGCTGAAACGGGGGCATGTCCAGGGGATATGGGACCGCAGGGAATTCAGGAGAAATTTGCACAAAGCTCTTCTGACTATGGGCAGCCCGAGTCTGTATTACCGATAGATACTAAAGTCGGTGCCTGCTGCCATACATAACGGCACTGGCACCGACGCTTTAGCCCGGATTTCTCATGAACATTGTGTAAATTTCATTAAATTGTATAAATTATGATATGTTACGTCTCACTTTTCTTAAGCTGAAATTTTCACAATGTTCACCAAAGGCCAGCCGATCTCACCGCGTCTCTTTCGTCGCTGAAGCAATAAACATAGGCAACTATAGTCCATTGCTTCACTTCTCGGATACACGGCAATCTCGACTGGTGAGAAATCCGGGTTAGTTACTGAATAGGAAAAAAACTTCTCGATTAAATTTCCCAGTCAAATCCGAAGCTCAATCTGGCGGAGAAGCAGGGATTCGAACCCTGGGTGGAGTTTCCCCCACAACGGTTTTCGAGACTGTCCCGTTCGGCCGCTCCGGCACTTCTCCATAAGAAGATATTGATACCAATATCTTTTTTTTTCTTCAACAATATTTAACCCGCGTTTTTCATCAGAGGTGGCCTCAATGAATCATATGACTAAAATATTGAAACATTATCTTAAATATTCTCTTCTCCCTCTTTTTTTAGTAGTTTTAGCCGTACATTCATCTTTTGCCGGTCCACTTCCGGATGTTCCTCATATCGTTGTCACCGGGGAATATGAGGTGCGTACGACACCGGATATTCTTACTCTTTCGCTCAGCATCTCAGAGACGGGGTTCGAAGTTGCTGCAGCCAGGGACAACGTTGAAATGAGATCAAAAAAGCTCATCGCTTCCTTTGATGCTCTTAACATAGCAAAAGAGGATATCAGTTCGGCCCAATTGCAGATTACTCCCCATTACAACTGGAATAACAGCGCCCAGATCTATGCGGGGACCGAGGTTTCAAGAGTTATTGAAGTGATCTTAAGAGACCTCAGTCTCTACGATGACCTCATCCGATCCATTATCGACGCTAAAGTGGCCCAGATACACTCCACCCGTCTCAGTTCTTCCAAAGAGAAAAAACTTCGGGAAGAGGCACTTCGAGGTGCTATAGACGACGGCATGAAGAAAGCAGAACTTGTAGTAGCCCATCTGCCTGAAAAAATTGGTCCTGTCTATGCGCTATCACCACAATCTTCCAGTGCACCATTTTTAAACGCTCGCTATGCTATGGCTGAAATGGATAAGCAGAGTGCTTTTGAACCGGGTTCCATATTTTTTAAGGAGTCCATCCAAATAGTTTTTTATCTGGTTAAGGAAGAAAATTAGCCCGGATTTCTCTTGCGGGCTAGCGGAACAGACACTCTTCAGCAACCTCCGGATCTTCCCGCCAGGAAGGTCCGGACAACCTGCTCCACCGCACGACTCAACAGATAAAAACTATCCTGCATTGCTGTCTCCAGCGTTTGCGGTCCATTGCATAAAGTGAAGACTGCATCGATTCCTATATCATAGAGTTCCTCTATTCGCTCACCCACCCCGCCGCAAATAGCAATGCAGGGAATTCCAGCCTCTTTTGCCGCACGGGCAACACCTGCAGGAGCCTTATCATATTTAGTCTGGAAATCCATTTGGCCTTCTGCAGTAAGCACAAGATCAGCTCCGCGGATTTTTTCTTTAAGGTTGACTATATCTATTACAAGATCGATCCCCTTTCTCAGTTTTGCTCCAAGAAAAGCATGCAAGCCGCCGCCAAGTCCTCCTGCTGCGCCGGCTCCGGTCATTTCCCGAATGTCGATGCCTATTTCCCGCTGAATGACTGCAGCTAAATTTTTCAATCCTTCATCAAGGTCCTTCACCTGTTCCGCGGTAGCGCCTTTTTGGAAAGAATATACATAAGATGCCCCATTTGGGCCGGTCAAAGGATTGGTAACATCACAGACACCTTCAAACACAACGTTCCGTAACCTGGTATCCACCTTACTCTTGTCGATTGAATGAATCATATGCAGAGAATCTCCTATCGGTATAAGCTCCGTCCCGTTTTTATCCAAAAACTTATAGCCCAGGGCTGAAGCCATACCGATTCCGCCGTCACAGGTAGCACTCCCGCCAAGTCCGACGACAATTCGTTCCACACCTCTGTCCAGAGCCGCGAGAATCAACTCTCCGGTTCCGTAGGTGGATGTTTTGGTAGGATCCTGTTTTTCTTTTGGGAGAATGGCAAGGCCGCTGGCCCTGGCCATCTCAATTACTGCAACTCCCTTGTTTTCCGCCAGACAAAAAACTGAAGACAAAGGCTCAAATACAGGGTCCATAACCGAAACCTCAATCAGTTTTCCTGAAAGAGCAAAGGACATCACCTCTGTTAGTCCATCACCACCATCTGCAACCGGAACACATATGACATCGCAATCAGGAATTGCAGCAAGTATCCCCTTTTTCATGGCATTTGCTGCTTCTGTGGCTGAGAGACTCCCCTTGAAAGCATTGGGTGCGGCGATGATTTTCATTTTTTTCCTTGACCAATTTTAGTAGTTGTTTTTTATAAACGAAAAAATCTATTCCTAGCCCGGATTTCTCACCAGTCGAGGTTGCCGTGTATCCGAGAAGTGAAGCAATGAACTATAGTTGCCTATGTTTATTGCTTCAACGACGAAAGAGACACGGTAAGATCGGCTGGCCTTCGGTGAACATT